>JAKFYL010000182.1 GCA_021730845.1 Planctomycetota bacterium
CTCCTCGACCGACAGTTCGGGCACATGGCCTTGGAGCGCTTGGGGGTCGGTCTGAAGCAAAGAACAGGCGGCGGCTGCGTGCTCGTGCACGGGGTGTCCGTCGGCGAAGTCAAGTGCGCGTTGCCCTTGGTGCGAGCCTTGCGCGAACTTCACCCCGCGTGCGATGTGGTCATTTCCAGCACCACCGACACGGGGCTAGCGCTCGCGCGCAAGCTGTATCCGGATCTGTCCGTGGTGCGCTTCCCGCTGGACTTCTCGCCTCTGGTCGCGCGCTTCTTGTCCCGCATCCAGCCGCGCGCGGTCATGCTCGTGGAACTGGAAGTGTGGCCCAACTTCCTGCGCTTGTGCAACCGCCGCGCCATTCCCATCGCGGTCGTCAATGGACGGGTTACCGCGGAAAGCTTTCGGCGCTACCAACCCTTTCGGCGGGCCATGCCCCAGTTCGCGCGCATTTCTTTGTTCTGCGTGCAATTGGAGGAGTACGCACAACGATTCCGCCATTTGGGTGCGCAGGCCCAGCGGGTGCGCGTGACCGGTAACCTCAAGGCCGACGGGCTCAAGATCGATGCGTCACCGACCGACGTGCGCGAGCGCGAGGGTCTTCGCAGCATCTTGGGCCTTGGCCAGGAGCAGTGCGTGTTCGTGGCTGGAAGCACGCATGAGCCGGAGGAGCGCCTGGTGATCGAAGCCTGGCAGAGTGCCATTCCGACCGCACGCCTGCTGCTAGCGCCGCGCCACCCGCATCGCGTGTCGCTGATCGAAAAGGACCTGATCGCCATGGGGCACCAGCCCCAGCTCCTGACGCAATTGCGCCAGCAACGCGAACGTCCGGACCCCAAACGGCCCGCGATCGTGGACACCATCGGCGAGCTGGAACAGGTGTACGCTCTGGCGGACTTGGTGTTCGTGGGCGGCAGCCTGGTCGAGCACGGCGGACAAAACGTGCTCGAGCCCGCGGCGCTGGCCAAACCCGTCTTGCACGGGCCGCACATGACCAATTTCCAAGCCGAAGCGCGCCTGCTCGAGCAGGCCGGCGCCAGCCGCTTGGTGCAAGACCAGGCGGATCTGGCGCGCGCCTTGCGCGAATTGTGGGCCGACCAGGGCCTGCGCGCGCGCATGGGGCAGCGCGGCAAGGACGCGGTCCTGGCGCAGCGCGGCGCAACCCAGCTCACCCTGGAAGCCTTTTCCGTGGCTTGTCTTGCGTAAGCGATGGGCGGGCAGTTGCGCCCGCTAGGGCCGCGCCGCAGGGCGAAAGATTGCCAGCCCTTCGAGCAAGCGTGTACGATTGCTGATCTACCTTCGCTTCGATCCAGACCGCCCCAGGGCTTCGCGCCCGTTGCCAAACGAAATCGACATGCCGCGTCAGCTTTTTACCTCCGAGTCCGTTTCCATGGGCCACCCTGACAAAGTGGCGGATCAGATTTCGGACGCAGTGCTCGATGCCTGCCTGGCCCAGGACCCGCACTCGCGCGTCGCCTGCGAAACTTTGGTCACGACCGGGCTGTGCGTCGTGGCAGGTGAGATCACCACCAAGGCTCAGGTCAATTACGCCGACATCGCGCGCGCGACCATCAAGCGCATCGGGTACACGAACGACCAATTCGGCATCAATGGCGACACCTGCGCAGTGATGGTGACCCTCGATCGCCAATCGCCGGACATCAGTCAGGGCGTGACCGAGGGCGAGGGCATGCACAAGGAGCAGGGCGCAGGCGATCAGGGCCTGATGTTCGGCTTCGCCTGCAACGAGACCGAGAACTTGATGCCGTTCCCGATCTACTACGCGCACCGGCTGGTGGAGCGTCTGGCCGAGCTGCGTCAAAACGGCAAGTTGGCGTGGCTCAGGCCGGATGCCAAGAGCCAAGTCACGGTCGAGTACGAGCACGATGTTCCCGTGCGCGTGCACACGGTCGTGATTTCGACGCAGCACGCACCCGAAGTCGATCAAGCCACGATCGAGCGCGAGATCAAAGAAAAGGTGATTCAAGCCGTGATCCCGGCCAAGTACCTGGACGCGCGCACGATCTATCACATCAATCCCACCGGTCGTTTCGTGATCGGCGGTCCCCACGGCGACTGCGGTTTGACCGGCCGCAAGATCATCGTCGACACCTACGGCGGCATGGGCCGCCACGGCGGCGGCGCCTTCTCGGGCAAGGATCCCAGCAAGGTCGACCGCTCGGCCGCCTACGCCGCACGTTGGGTAGCCAAGAACGTGGTCGCGGCGGGCCTAGCCAAGCGCTGCGAAATCCAAGTTTCCTATGCCATTGGCGTGGCCAAGCCGCTTTCGATTCGGGTCGACACGTTTGGGACCGGAGTCACCAGCGACGACAAGCTCACGGCAGCGGTGGAAAAGGTGTTCGACCTGCGCCCGGCGGCCTTGATCCGTGACCTGAACCTCAAGCGCCCGATGTACGAGCGCACGGCCTACCACGGGCACTTCGGCCGAGCCGAATTCCCTTGGGAACAAACCAGCAAGGTGGCCGAACTCAAAGCCGCCGTGGGAGCCATCCCCGCCGGCGCGCGTTCCTAAAGGGCCGTCCCCCAAGGGATCCAGCCCTGGCGGGGCTTTTGGAACCAGAACGGTGACACGCCCCCCGCGCGGGGGTAGAAGACTTCCATGCACCCGACTCCCGCCCAGACCCGGCGCCGGCACTCGCGCGGCTTTACGTTGATCGAGATCTTGGCCGTCATCGCCATCATTGGCGTGCTGGCCGCTTTCTTGATTCCGCAGATTCCGGCCTACATCGATCGCGGCAAGGTCACGGCCTGCGAAGCCAACATGCGCGGCATCTACGGCAACCTGATGAACTACCATCAGCGCTTTGGCAATTTGCCGCAAGAAAGTGGCGCCAAGTTCATTGCGGCGATCATTTCGCGCAAGGTCATGGAGGGCACGGCGGCCAATTCCAAACGCTTGACCTGTCCGGCGGTGGAGACTTCGGCCTTGACGTCCCTGGCCGATCGAGCGCCGGGCGAGTGGTACACGGACCTTGACTTGGTCGATGGCCAGTCCACGGCCTATGCCGGACGCGACATGGAGCACTTCCCGCTGCGCAAGTTCCCAGGCAGCGGCAAGGAAGTGCTGGTGTGCGACGACAACGACCCGGAAATGAACCACAGCAACGAGACGGTGGTGCTGTATGCCGACGGCAGCACGGGACGCTACGACCTGGTCACGCTGGAGGAACAAGGCGTCTTGGAAAAAGACGCCCCAGTACTGCCCGTGGGGCCGGCTTCACCTGTCGAAGAATTGCGCAAAGTGACCTTGGACTAGCGCTTTCCCACAATTGCGCTCGCTCGAACGCGGCGCGGGCCGCTTTGAGCCTAGCTCGGCGCTTGGCGCGGCCGATGTAGGCTTCCAAAGCCCGTCCAGTCGCCTAGCCTGGTAATCCCACCGCCCCCCTTCCGCGCATGCCCTTGGTTTCTCTGCTTCGCGCCATGCGACCCCAGCAGTGGGTCAAGAACATCTTCGTGCTTGCGGCGGTGGTGTTTGCGCGCGGGGATTCGACCCAGGTCATCGACCCCAGTTACGGGGACATCAAGCGGTCCTTGCTCGCTTTCGCTGCTTTTTGCCTGGGCGCGAGCGCAATCTATTTGATCAACGACTGCCTGGACGTCGAGAGCGACCGGGCCCACCCCGAAAAACGCAAACGGCCCATTGCCGCTGGTCAGGTCTCGATCGGGCTGGCGCTTGGGACCTCGGCGGCGTGCGTGGCCGGCGCTTTGGCGCTGGGCTATGCCGCCCAAGGCGAGCCAACTTCCGTGGTGTGGGTCGTAGGCGCGTACATGCTGCTCAACTTCGCGTACTCGACCAAGCTCAAGCACTTGGTGCTGATCGACGCGTTTTGCATTGCGCTCGGATTCCTCCTGCGCGTCAAGGCCGGCGGCCTGGCCGCGCACTACGTCGTGTCCCATTGGCTGTTCTTGTGCACGCTGTTTCTGGCCTTGTTTCTGGCGCTGTGCAAGCGACGCGCGGAGATCGATCTCTTGGGAGAAGACCGGGGTTCGCACCGCGCCAACTTGACCCAGTACACGGTTGGGTTCCTGGATCAGATGTGCACTGTGCTCGCGGCGACCACCATCGTCAGCTACACGATGTACACAGTGGCAGATGAGACAGCGGCCAAATTCGGCAAACAAAACCGCCTGATTTGGAGCGTGCCGCTGGTCGTGTTCGGGCTGGCGCGCTACATGCTCTTGGTGCAGACCCAAAGAGGCGGCGGCAGTCCTACGCGTGTCTTGCTCGGCGGGGATCCGCTGTTCTTGTGCAACGCCTTGGCCTGGGTGGCCTTGGTCGGAGGCGTCGTGTTCCAGGTGATCTAGCGCGCCAGCAGCGGCTCGAGGCGCGCGACGGGAAGCGCCGCCGCGCGCGCGGGTCCGCGCAATTCCGGTTCGAGCGCGTCGAAGCTGGCCCACATGGTCCACGCCTCGAGAGCCTGGCTCGGGCCTTGATCACTCGGCCTGGCTCGCGCGCGCCTCGACAACCAGTTGCCCACGGCGCGTTCGGCTTCGATGGCTTGTTCCGCGCCGGCCGTTAGGCGTGCGTGCACCGATCGCAGGGCCAAAATGCGCGCGCTGGAAGGCGCCGCCGCGGTAGCAGGCTCCAGGCCGAGCAACGCTTCGCTGGCGGTCTGGGCCAGTTCGGCGTCTGCCGATTGCGCACACATCGGCGCCAGCACCGACTCCGAAGCGGCGTCTCCGAGCACTCCCAAGGCGCGCACCGCTGCCAGACGCACCTCCACTTGGGTGCGTTCCGTCAGGCGCGACTCGATGGCCGCACGCGAACGAGCGCGCGCCGCCGGGTCCACTCCCGCGACCGCGCCTAGGGCCGCCAAGGCGTAGGGCTCCACGCCTCGTTCCGCCAAGGCCTCGATCAATTGCGACTGCGCCGCCTGCCCGCGCGCTCCCATGCGCTCCAGGCTCTGGGCGGAGTGCACGCGCACGTAGAGATTCCGGTCCCTGAGCGCGCGCGCCAGCAGCGGCGCGACCGCGGCACTTTCCCGCGACAGGACGAAGCGACCGTCATCCACATCGCGCAATTGCCAATTGGATAGGCCCGCGATGAGGCGCCAGACTTCGCGCTCGCGCCACTTCGAGAGCTCCTGCACCGGCGATGCGCCAAGTTGTGCGCCCGACTGCCAGCGCGTGCGCAACTCGTCGAGGCTCAGGGCGCCGAGCTCGCCCGGCAGTTCGGCCAGGGCTTGGAGCGCAAGTTCCCCGGCCTGCGACTCGCGCTGTGTGCGCGCCAACGAGTCCAAACCATCCAAACCGGAAAGGTTGCCGAAGCGAGCCAGAGTACGCGCCAGGAACACCACCGTTGGCGGGTCCTGCTCGTAGCGTAGGCACAGAATCAAGCGCGGTACGACCCAATCCTGCGTGGTCTGCCCCAGCCTCCACGCGCACTGCGCTTGCAGCCAAGCTTCCGGCGCGACTTCCTGGCGCGAGGACTCGACCATGGTGACCAGCACCAAGGCCGCGGCCGGAGAATCGAGCACGCTCAGCGCCTGGGCAGCAGCCTGACGCAGCGCGGGATCGGCGTCCTTGTTCGCAAGCCAGTACGCCGCGGGGGCCACTGCGCCTTCCCCCAGGCGTTTGAGGTCAGCCTGGGCCAGCTCGTGTGCCGACGCGTCGCGGCCGGCCAAGCTTGCGCACAGGCCTTCGAGTTCTTCCACGTGAGCGGGCAGAGCGCCCGCAGTTTGGAGCGCTGTCGGGGTGGCCCTAAGCGCTTGGTCAAAGCGCGCGAGCTCGGCCTGGGCAACGTCCGCCAGCGCATAGACCTCTTGGACCGTGGGCTGTTCCCGCGGCGGCGCGCAAGCGAGCAGAGCGCAAAGCGCCGCGGCAGTCTGCATGCAGCCGGCCCGCACCCAAGAGCTGGTCACGGGGCCACCGAGACCAGGGCCACGCGCACCGCTTCCCGTTCGGGATCGGGTGCCGCCGGATCGTTCCAGTAGGGCGAGAGCTTGTAGAACAAAGCCACCTCGATGGGGCCCGCCGGGGCCTGGTCGATCGACACGCGCAGCGTGTCGCCGCTGGCAAGCTCGGTATTGGGCAGGCCCACTTCGTGGCGGTATGGGTTGCGCAGACGCGCCAAGTGTCGCCACGTCGTTTGCCCCTGTTCGCGCCAGAAAAGATCGGCGGCGCGGCTGCGTTCATCGGTGGGGAAGTTGTGTCCCGCGCCGCTGTTTTCCAGTTCTACTAGGACCGTACCCGGGACCGCGCCAGGCGCGCGCGTGGCGCGCAGCGTCACGGCCGCTTGTAGCATGGCCAGATCGTGGCCTCCGTGCATGCGATGGTCGCGGCGGTCGCCTTGCAATCGCGGCATGTGGCAATCGCTGCACGAGCGGTAGTCCGGACCCGGCACGGCGAAGCGGCTAGCCTGCCACTGCTTCACCGTGCCGTGCTGGTCGTGGCACGGCGCGCAAAACTGCGGCGACACCAAATCGCGCGTGGCCACGGGCTTGCAAGCCGCACTGGCCACGTCGCGCGTACCGGCGATGGATCCGTCCGGGTGCAGGTGGCATGTCAGGCAATCGACGCCCTCCGCGCGCCGCGACGCGCGCGGCAACACCCGATTCGCGATGCCTGTTTCCAGCACCGGGCGCGGCGCGTGGCAGTCGATGCAATCCTGATTGGCGAAGTCGCTTGACAGCTTGCGCACTTCCGGGTCGATCCAGGACATGGCGTGCCAGGAACTTTCCCACTCGACGTAGGTCTGTTCGTGGCACTCGCGGCATTGCTGGGATGAAGTGAAAGCACGCGCCGGCGCTGGCGCGGCCGGCTCGTTTCTCAGGCCAAGCAGCATCCAGGCAAACACGGCTACTAGGCCCAAAGCCAGCAAGAATCGCATCGGACTTTTCACGCTATTGGACTATGGGTTCGCACGCCACCGGCCATCCTGCAAGAACAAGCAGCGGCCGGCCAGTTCGCGCGCTTCTTCTGGATCATGGGTCACGTGCAGCACGGTTAGCAGGAGTTCTTTTTGCAGCTGCGCCAGGCGCGCCAGTAGCTCCCTGCGCAAGGGCTTGTCCAGGGGCCCCAAGGGTTCGTCCAAGAGCAGCAGTTTGGGGCGCGCAACCACGGCGCGCGCCAGGGCCAGGCGCTGGGCCTGGCCGCCGGAGAGTTCCCCCGGCCGACTGCCGGCCTTGTCCTCGAGGTCTACCCAGCGCAGGGCCAGGCGTACGCGCTCCTCGATCTCGCCGCGTGGCGTGCCCGCGCACTTCAGGACGAAGGCCAGTGTCTGCTGAGCGGTCCACTGTGGCCACAGCGCGCCGCCTTGGAACAAATAGCCGATGCCGCGCGCTTTGGGCAAGAGATGCAGGCGCGGTCCTTCGCTGGCCAGTTGGCCGAAGATTTCCACTCGCCCGCGCGCTGGCCGAACGAGGCCTGCAATCGTGTCCAGGAGCGTCGACTTGCCCGAACCGCTGGGGCCGACCAGCAGCACGTGCTCGCCGGTTTCGACGGCCAAATCGAGCGGTCCTAGAACCAGGGCTTGGCCCTTGGCGCCGCTTGCCGAATTGGCGGGCGAACCCGCGCGCGAAAGCTCCTGGCTCGCCAGGTCGGCGGCGCGCACTTCGATGCCTGTCAAGCGCACGGCCATCACGGCACCAGCTCCAAGCGTCGCCGCACGAGCAGCGACCACAACATGCCCGGCACGAGGATCGAGAATACGACCATGAGGGCCAAGGCGGACACAAAGGCGTCGCGTCCAAAGTGCACGGCATTGAAGATGCGGAACACAGCCGTGTGGTTGGCGGCAGGCAAGAGGATGGCGGCGTCCAACTCGCGCATGCAAAAGCAAAAGACGAGCATCCATCCTCCCGCCAAGGCCGGCAACGACAGGGGCAGGACGATGCGCGCCAGGCGCGTGGTAGCGCTCGCGCCTGCGAGCTCGGCGGCGCGTTCTAGGCGCGCGTCGATTTGGGCCACCGCGGCGCGCTCGATCAGAATCGCAAACACCGCGAACCGCCCCAAGTACAGAGCGACCACCACGGCCCCGCCATCGTAGAAGCCCTCCAGACCAGGGCGATTGAAGCTAGCGATCGCGCCGATCCCAAACAGGATCGCCGGCACGCACAGCGGCAAGAGCAACAGCAGCGCCAGCCAAGCGCTGCGCCGACTCCGCGCCAGGCTGTGGCCTAGAACCAGGGCCATGACGCTCGCCAAGCTGGCCGCCAGAAACGCGTACATCAGGCTTCCGGCCAAGTCGCCGCGCGCCAGTTCCAATGCCTGAGCGAAGGACCGCCGCAGGGTATCCGTCGAAAGTCCGCGCGCGCCGCCGGCGGCTTCGTAGCCAAGGCGTAGGATTGGAATCAGCGCCGAACAGGCCACCAATCCGGCCGCGAAGACAAACGCTGGCACGCGCCAGCGGCCCAGCGCGATGGTCCTAGCCTGGCGAAATGTTCCACCCACGCTGGCGCCGGAAAATCGCCGCGCAAACAGCGCCGGCCCCAGGGCCAAGAGGCCCAGCACGATCAGGGGCCAGGCCGTGGCTGCCGCCTTGCCAGTCGCCAGCGAACTGCCTTGTTCGCTGTGGGCGCGCCAAGACGCAAACACCTGATCGGCGAACACGGAAAACTTGGGGCCGACCCAGGACACGTAGTCGGGCACCGAAAAATCGTGGATGGTGAACACGAACACGAGCCCCGCGCCCGCCAGCGCGGCCGGCATCACCAGCGCTAGATCGACGCGCAGCACGGCCCAGGTGCCGCCCGCGGTATGGGCCGCGTCCTCGATCCGCCGATCGATGCGCTCGAAAGCGCGCGCGGAAAATATCGCCACCAGCGGAAACAGGGACAGAGTCGAAACCAAGATCGCCGCCGGCCCGCCGCGCATGTCCAGCAGCGCCGTCCAGACCATGGCCAGCAGCATGGGGGGCACCAGCAAGCTCACCAGCGAAAGCGGCCGCAGGTAGCGCGCCAGCGGCAGATCCGTGCGCGCCACCAGGAAACCGAACACGAGCCCTAGGACCAGACTCGAGCCGGCCACGCTGGCGCCATACAGCACCGTGCGACCAAGCAGCATCCAGGTGCGCGCCTGGAGTACGCTGGCGAGTTCGCCCGGATCCACTTGAACGGCGAGGCTGAGGAGCGGTACGAGCGCGACCGCCGCGAACAAAGCCCAGCACAAGATGGTCAAGGCCCGGATCACTTCAGGAAACGCTCCGCGAGTTCCTTGCTGCGCGGTCCAAGCTCGGCGCCCAGACGCTCCCAGTCGATCTGAATGAGACGCAGCTTGTCCAGGCGCAGGACATGCTCCGGCGCGCTGACCGATGCGCGCAGCGGGATTTGGGCCGATTCGCCGCGCGCCAGTTCCGACTCGACCTGCTCGCTGAGCAAGAAGTCGACCAACCTGCGCGCGGCTTCCTGGTGCGGCGCGCCTTTGAGAATGGCGACGGAATTGGGAATGAGGAGCGTGCCCGCCTGGCCGGGACCTTGGTCGGGAACGATCTGCACGACCGGATAGCCGCCTGCGATGGCCACATGCGCGTCGTCGGTGTCGGTCAGGCCGACCGCCATCCGGCCCTCGCGAACCAGCCGCATGACTTGGCCATTGGATTGCTCGAAGGACACTTGGCCTTCGCCCAAGCGATCCAACCAAGTGCGCGTCTTGTCTTCGCCAAGCACCTGGTACCAGGCGCCGGCGTGCGTGAGCGTGGTGCCGGTCAATGGTCGGGCCATGCAAGTCTTGCCCGCCAGCTCCGGCATCAACAGATCTTCGATCGAGCGCACGCGCGAGGGATCGATGAGTTCGCGGTTGACGAGCAGCACGCGCGCACGGGCAGCGAACGCCGTCCAGCGGTGCTGGGGGTCGCGCCATTGTTTCGGGATGCCGGCCGCACTTGGAGAGTCGTAGGGCTCGAGCAATCCCGATTTGGCCAGGCGCACCGTGTGGGCCAGCTCGTTGTTCCAGAACACGTCGCAGCGCACGCGCTCCTGTTCGGCCTCGATGCGTCCTACCAGACCCACGGTCTTGTTCGCCTCGATGTCGAACTCCGCGCGCACCGAAAGTCCAGTCTGCTGCTCGAAGCGGCGCACCAAGGGCTCGGCGAAGATCTGATCCAGCGCGCAGTACAGCACCACATCGGGCTTTCGCGCGCAGGCGCCCAAGCAGGCGCAAAGGCAGGCGACGAACACCAACATCCAAACGCGTGGTACGCGGCCGGCTGCCCTGCCTGGCGGCGAAGCCTGTGGGCGCGCAGCGAGTGGGCCGCGGGGCGGTTGTGCTAGAAGATTGGTGGGCATGCTCCCTCGTGTGCAGGCTACTAGGCGAGCCCGCCGCCTTGGCCACAACTTCGAGGCCGTGGGGTCGGCTGGCTCTACCCTAGGCAGCTGGCCCCCGCGATGCGAGCACCACCCGCGCGGCTTGGGGCAACACGGCGGCTTGCCGCTATGCGGGCTGGGGCCTACCCTGGACCCCCAAAGGAACCATGAATCAACCCGCTTTGCGCCTCGTCTCCGCGCTTTCGCGCCTAGGAACGGAATCGGCCTTCGAAGTTTTGGCGCGCGCCAAAGCGCTCCAGGCCCAGGGCCGGGACATCGTCAACCTGTGCATCGGCTCGCCGGATTTCCACACTCCCCTGCACATCGTCGAGGCCGGCCGCCGGGCGCTTGCCGAAGGAGCCCACTTCTACACGCCGGCCAAGGGCATTCCCGAACTGCGCCAAGCGGTCGCCGACGACGTGCGTTTGCGGCGCAAGGTGCACATCGATCCCGACCAGGTCGTGATCGTGCCCGGAGGCAAGCCGACCATGCATTTTGCGATTTCCATGTTTGGCGAGCCGGGCTCGGAAATCATGTATCCCAACCCCGGCTTTCCGATCTACGAGTCGTTGATCAAGTTCACGGGCGCCACGCCCGTGCCGATCGAACTCGAAGAAAAGACCGGGTTTTCGTTCGACCCCGAGCGCGTGCTGGCCAAGATCACCCCGCGCACTAGCTTGATCATCGTCAACACGCCGGCCAATCCGACCGGCGGCATCGTCGAACGCGCCCAACTCGAGCAATTGGTGCGCGGGCTAGAGCGTCATCCGCACGTGGCCGTCTTGTCCGACGAGATTTACTGCCGCATGCTGTACGACGGCCTCGAGCACACCAGTTTGCTGTCCTTCGAATCGATCCGCGATCGGACGATCGTGCTCGATGGTTGGAGCAAGACGTTTTCCATGACCGGTTGGCGCCTGGGGTATGGGATTTGGCCCAAGCACTTGGCGAGCATTGCGGAACGCTTGCAGATCAATTCGACCTCCTGCGCTTCCGCTCCCGTGCAGTGGGCGGGCCTGGCGGCCCTGACCGGGCCTCAAGAACCGGTAGCCAAGATGCTGGCCGCGTTCGACGAACGCCGGCGCTTGAT
>JAKFYL010000334.1 GCA_021730845.1 Planctomycetota bacterium
GAATACGCCCCACAGGATGCCCAGGATGCCGACGAGGATCAGCCCCACGCCCATGCGCCGTGAGTTGGCAGCGGCGGTGGACTTGCCGGCCAGCCCAGCGTCCTTTGTGCCGCTCACTCGCCCTCGCCTCGCGCAGCCGGAGCTCCAAGTCCCTCGGAATCGCCATCCTCGGAGTCGAGCCCGTCGGAATCGATGCCCAAGGGCTCCAGCAACAACTCCGGTGTTGCCGTGCCAGTCAGTTCCTTGACCCCGCGCAGTTTGCGTTCGATCGCGCGCGTCCTCACTTGCACGTCGCTGTCGAGAGTCCGAGAGGCCTGGTCGAGCTTCTCTTTCACTTTGAGCAAGACGCCCCCGAACTTGCCGAACTCCGTCTTGATCGCTTCCAGCAGCGCCCAAACCTCGCCGGAACGCTTCTGGATCGCCAGCGTCTGAAAGCCCATTTGCAGCGCATTCAGCAGCGCATTGAGCGTCGTGGGGCCGGCGAGAACGACGCGAAAATTGCTTTGCAGTTGCTGGGCCAAACCCGGCCGCCGGATGACTTCCGCGTACAAGCCCTCGGTAGGCAGGTACATGATCGCGAAGTCGGTCGTCAGCGGCGGGTTGAGGTACTTGTCCTTGATGGAACGCGCCTCTTCGCGAATCTGGTATTCCAAATCGCGCGAGGCAGCTTCGATGAGCGCCGGATCGCCTTTTTCGGAGGCGTCGACGAGCCGCAGGTAGTCCTCCTGCGGAAACTTCGCGTCGATGGGCAAGAGCACTTCCTGACTGTCGTCCTTGCCGGGCAGCCGAATCACGAAATCGACGCGCTCGGGTGAGGTCGGTTTGGTCTGGGCGGACTTTTGGTACTGACTCTCCGTCAGCACCTGCTCCAAGAGACTGCCGAGCTGGATTTCGCCCCAAATGCCGCGCGTCTTGACGTTCGTCAGCACGCGCTTCAAGTCGCCGACACCGGCGGCCAGGGTCTGCATCTCGCCGACGCTGCGGTTCATGTGGTCCATGCTTTGTTGGACCGACTTGAAACTCTCGCCCAACTTCTTCTCCAGCGTGCCCTGGAGTTGCTCGTCCACTGTGCGACGCATTTGATCGAGCTTGCGTCCGTTGTCCTCCTGGAGATCCTTGAGCCTGGTTTCGACCACCGCTCGCAGTCCATCCAACTTCTTCTCGTTGGTCTCCGTCAAGCGCTCGAGCTGGGTGCGAAACACGTCCAGCTGCTGCTTTTGCGCTTCCGAAAGCGCAGCCAGCGTCTTGATCTGGGTGTTGGCTTCTTCCTTGATGCGCCGCCCCAGCTCTTCGCGCAAATCGCGCGCGCCGCGTTGGCCCGACTCTCGGCCGGCGTCCAGCTCTTGCTTGAGGCGCGATTCGCCGCGCTGCAACTCGCCCAGCAATTGCTGGGCTTGTGACTCCAGGCCCGACTCCAAAGGGCGAAGGTCGACGGGTTGCGACCGGCGCAGAACCAAAACCAACAGATAGATCGCCAGCAGCAACAGCAGGGCGATCACGGTCAGGACGATTTCCAGGATCATGGTGGGCGCGCCGCGCGCTGGGAGTCCTTTAGGGAAGCGCTTTGGCCGAATACTTGTCGAAACTCAAAAGCTGCTCCAAGGCGTCCACAGCGATGTCGTCGCGGACGATCATGCTGGCCAGCGAGGTTTCGAAATCGACGGCCGCTTCGCGCACTCCGGGAAAGTCGACGAGCGCCTTGTGCAGCTTGCCGGTACAGCCCTTGCAACACATGCCGTCGACTTCCAATCGCCGCAGCACCTCGCCGGTTCCTGGCTTGGAGAGCAGCACGGTGGGCGCGGGCGCAAATGTGCTGGGCGCCTCCTTGGGCACTTCGAATGTGGGCGCGGGAGTGGATTGGAACAACCAGACGGCTGCCAACCCGGCCACGACCACGAGCGCGGTGAGAACCTGAAACTTCATGCGGGGCTCGTTCTGGGCCGAGTGTAACGTCCCTTGCAGCGCTAAGCGCGCCAAGGCCCCTTGTCGCTGTGGCTTTCGTTCCTGACAATTGTTGCCATGCCCCCCACAGATGTCGTAGCCGCCTCGTTTCGCGATTCCTTGGCCACCCTCCAGGCATTCTTGACCGCTCCCGATGGCTTGCCCAGCGTGCAGCGCTTTGCCGACGCGGCCGCCTCGTGCCTGAAGGCCGGCGGCCAGTTGTTCGCCTGCGGCAACGGCGGAAGCATGTGCGACGCCATGCACTTCGCCGAGGAATGGACCGGGCGCTTTCGCGGCGATCGTCGCGCTCTACCGGCCGTGGCATTTTCGGACCCCAGCCAACTGACGTGCATCGCCAATGACTTCGGCTACGACGAAGTGTTCGCGCGCCAAGTCTCCGCCCTGGGTCGCAAGGGGGACTTGCTCGTGGCCATTTCGACCAGCGGCAATTCGCCCAACATCCTGCGCGCTTGCCAGGTGGCGCGCGAGAAGGGGCTGGTCATCGTCGGTCTACTCGGAAAGGGCGGCGGCAAGATGCTCGACAAGGTCGACATTCCGGTTGTGGTGCCTTTGGCGACGACTTCCGATCGCATCCAGGAAATTCACATCAAAGTGCTGCACATCGCCATCGAGGCCGTGGAGCGACGCATGTTCCCCGAAAACTACGCCAAGGGCGGCTAGCTGAGCCGATAGCGCGCCGCCGGCGCGCTCAGATCGAATCCAAACCCCAGGCGAACAGCGGCAGCGGCAGCCCAGGGAACACGACTCCCGTCGCGACTTCCAAGGCCCGAATCGCGCGCCCGTCCAAGCGCGCCGGGCACAACAGCGCCAGCAGATCCTTTTCGCTCAATTGGCTTGCGCCGCGCGGACCTTTGACCCGTACGCGCACTTGCGACTGGCCGCAGTCTTCATCCAGTGAGAATTGCGCGCCAGGCGCGCTGCACCTGCCTAGGATCTCCGTCGCGCAGGCCGGGTCGCCGATGCGAGCCAACCCCAGAATGCCCGTGCTTTCGGTCACGTTGCGATTGCGCAGCAGATCGCGCAGCGTCACCGCGCTTGGCGGCGCAATCAAGACCAAGGGTCCGCGCTCGCCGCGCTGCTTGCCGCGCTCCAAATGCACGCGCAAGAGCGCCAGCACATGTTCGGGTGCTCCGGCCCACTCATGAACGGCCCCGAGCAGATCCGAGCCGCGTCCCAAGCACGCATAGGCCGCTATCTCGCCGCGCTCCTCGAGCACGAGCGTATGCATGCCTGGACTGGAAAACAGCGCCAGGCTCTCCTCCAGCTTGCGGTCGACGCGTTCCTTGTGACGCGAGTACAACCGGTGCATTCTGGGCACGTCGTCGCCGGCCATGGCGCGTACGCCGGGAATGCTCGGCAGCAACGCGGTGTGGTGCTGTTCCAATAGGAAATCGAGTTCCGCGCCGATCTGGGCGAACCCTCGCGCTTCGTAGAACGCAGGATCGTCTGCCCACAGCAGCACCAGAGCACATCCTTGTCGAGCCAGTTCGCTGCGCGCCATGTCGAGCAAACGGCTGGCGAATCCCCGGCGGCGGCAGGCTGGATCCGTGCTGACGGAACCGATCAGCCCCACGCGCACGCGCACATCGCCCACGATGAAGTCGCGCGTGAGCACAGCGCACGCCGAGCGCACGTGCGCGCCTTCCTCGATGGCCAACACCTGGCCGTCGAAGGCGTCCTCGAACACCAGCGGATACTCCTGCGCCAAGGACTGACCTTTGCGCATCACGCGCTCCATGAGGAGCACGGCGCGCGCGCGCAGGCTGGAATCGCTCACGGCCTTTGGCCCTTGGGCCCGGCTGGGCCAGGTTGCGCCGACTGCTGACGCGCTTGCTGGGTGGCTTCCAGGAGTCGGGCTTGGATGGTGAGAGCATCTTCCAGCGCGCTGCGCGCACCTTCGACTGCTCGACTGAGGTCCGCAGGGCCGGATACCGCTTGGGCGTCCCGTGCGAGCGCGGCGCTCTTGCGCTCGAGTTGCTCGAACAGGGCTTGGAATGCCGCGTCCGATTGGCCGCTGGCAGGCGCTTGGGATGTTGCGCGTCGAATGCCTCCGGGTGCCCCCAGGGCCGACGTGTCTCGAATCGGGTCCGTCATGATTCCGTGAGCTAGCGCAGGAATTCGAGCAGAGAATTTTGCATCAATCGAACGCTGGTTGCTTGGGTGAGCTGCAAGGTCTGTTCGGCGCGAGTCATTTGCAAGACAACATCGGCATAGTCTGCATCTTCGACGCCAGAAAGAGTTGCCTGCATCCAAGTTTGGGAATCGGCCAGGCGCTCGGCCGTGGCCGTAGCCCCCGCGCTGCGGGAACCCAGTTGGGTGGCGCCACTTAGGACGTTGGCCGAGTTGCGGTCCAGTTCGCCCATCCAGACGCCCAGGCGCTCCAGCGCATCTTCGAGCGCGATGCCATCGGTGTTGGAAAGATCGCCGGCGATGCCCTCCAGGACGTCGAACACGTTGACCGCGCCCTGGAAAGTGACCAATTCGCTTCCGGCGCTGTGGACTTGCGTGGTGTCGACGTGCAGCACCGATCCCGATTGCGCATGCACGAGCTGCAGATCCGTTTCCGCAAAGCTCAACGCGACGAAGTTCGTTCCGTCGATCGAGATCGAGCCCGCTCCCACCACGCTGTCGCTGAACGAACCGCCGGTGAAGCCGCTGAAATCTAGGTGCAGCTGCGCCCCATGCTCGTCGGCGATGACGAAGTCGGCCACGTTGGCGGAACCCGGGCTCGGAATGGCCAGCGCCGGACCACTTCCAAGCCTCACGGTGCCCGCAACCGCATCGACGGTCAGGGTGTGAGTTCCCAGGATGGAATCCTGGACTCCGCCGTTGACCAGACTCAGGCCGCCTGAGAGCGTGGCCACGGTCGCATCGTGGCGCAGGGTGAGGGTCTCAAAGCCCGTGCCTTCGTTGGCGCTCACACCGGATTGGATTCCCGTGGACGTGGTGAACGACGTACCGGAGCGCTCGTCGCGCGCAAAGATCTGGTCGCCGGCCACGGTGACCGCCAAGGTCGAGCTTTGCCCGATTTGGAGCGACTTGACTTGGTCGTTGCCTACGTACGTGACTTTCGATTTCCCGGAGATCGTGCTTTCTTGGAACGGATTCGATTCCAAGTGCGTGCCGCCGAACAGGAACTGGCTGCTGGACTTGGAGTTGGCGATGTCGAGCAGGCGGTCGCGGATCAGGCGCACCTCATCGGCTAGCAGCGTTCGATCCTGGGCGTTCAAGGTCCCGTTCAAACCCTGCACGAGAATCGCTCTGGCATCGGCCAACAGCCCGGTACCCTCTTGCAAGATGCCGGCTCCGGTGTCGAGCAGCACGCGGCCATCCGCGACCGCACCCAAGTACCGATCCGAGGCAGAAATCTGCCGCTGCAACGACATGGCCTTGGAGGACCCGATCGGATCGTCCGAGGGGCGCTGAATCCGCTTGCCAGAAGCCACTTGTTCCTGCGCGCGCACGAGCTTGCGCAAGTTGAAAGCCAGATCGCGCTGGATTTGGCTGAAGATCGCCGACTGGGTGGGTCGCAGATTCATGGTTGGACTTTGAGTGGAAGGTCCGTAGTCATGCGGAGGTTCGAGGATCGATCAAAGGATGTTCATCAATTCCGAGCTGAGGTCGTTGACGACGCGCAAGAACTGCGCGGCCGCGGCAAAGGCCTGTTCGTGCTCGATCATACGCACCAGTTCTTCGTCGACGTTTACTCCCGACACTTCGTCACGCCTTGCTTCCAGCCCATCGAGTACGAACTGCTCGGCGTCCCACGTAGCGCCTTCGCCTTGCAATTCCAGTCCCAGTCCATTGACCGCATCGGCGTATCCTTCTCCCAGAGTCGCGCCGCCGAGTTCTTCCAAGCCGGCGCTGTCGAGCGCCAGCAGTTGCAACAAGTTCTGAGCGTCGCCGCCGCCGGAGGACAGCGCGGCAGCCAGCAAATCCGGAGTAGCGGCAATGTCCTTGTTGATGGCGATCGAGGCCGCATCCTGGCCCACAAACAGGCCGTTCAGCCCCAACGCGACGAGAACGTCCGTGGTATCCGAATCCGCGACTAGGTCCGTAGAAAAGAAATCGCCATGGGTAGCGGACAGCGTACCCACGCCAAATTTGGCCCAAACTCCAGGTGCGACCTCCACGGCCGTGCCCGGCACGTAGTTTGCGCCCAAGTCGAATTCCGAGAGCTGGGCCCCCGTTTCGTCGAACACCCGCACGAGCAGACTGGGGCTCGATCCTACGACTCCATCACTCGCGGCCTCGAGCACGAGCTTGCCGTTGGCGGTGCCCAAGTAGCGTCCGCCCATGACGACGTCTACTGCGGTGTTGCTGCCCGCAACCGCAGTGCCCGCGGTCCAGCCCAAACCAGTCAGTGCGGAGCCACCGACCACGGTGAACGCGTTGCTCGCGCCGGTCCCGACAGTCTGAACGACCAAGCGATCACCCAATGCGAGCGCGGTCAGACCGTTCGCGCTGAATTGCGCGTCGGCGTTGAGCACAGCCGCCAGCTCCTGCGCTTGGGCTTGGCCATTCTGAGCTATGGATCCGGCGGGAAAGGTGACCGTGAACGGCCCCAGGGGGCCGCTCAGTTGCAAGCTATCGCCGGCACTCACTCCAAAGGGACCGTTGGCCGAAGACGCCAAGGAGGCGTGGCCACCGCCGAAACTCCCGGCCGGGTCCGGATTGGGGTCGAGACCGAGGCCAAAATCGAAGCCATAGCCCGCCGATGCCGCGATGCGCACATGGCCCGTGGAATCCAGCTTCGCGGAAATCGGGCCCAGCTCGTTGAGGGACTGCAAAAACCCATCGACGGTGGTGGATCCCGCGTCAATCGCAATGCGGCTGCGCTGGGCCTGCCCGCTTTGGGCATGAGTCACGGTCACGTACAACTCGCCGTCGACGACATCGAAGGGCAATCCGGACTTCGACAACAGTTCCTCTCCGAGATTTCCGTCGCCGTCGGAATCGGCCACGGCATTCGATGCGACCAACTGCTGGAACGGTCCGCGGGAACCCACGCCGCTGGAATGCACGCGATTGGCCTCCAGAATCAACGCGCGCGCGAAACTGTCGAGCTTTCCTTGGAGGTCGGGCATGGTGGCCGACAAGACCGCGTTCAGCCCACCCAATGCCCCACCGGCGATCTTGACGGGGCTCGAGGTGTTGCCCAGGAAAAACTGCGCAGTGCCTTGACCGGCGCTGCTCACCACGGACAGCTCCGCCACCGAGTTCGGACCCACGAGTTGATGTCCTCCAACGAGCACGCGAACACCGTCCGCCTGTTCGATCACCTGCGCATCGACAAGTCGCGCCAGCTCCAGCACGGCTTGATCGCGCTGATCGCGCAGGTCATTGGCAGGCCCCGAGGAAAACTCGAGTTCGCGGATGCGTCGGTTCAGCTCGCCGACTTCGTCCGCCAGCACGTTGACCTGATCAACCATGCTGCTCATGTTCCCGAGCGTATCCTGGGCCAGGCTGTCCAAGCGGCTGACGACTTCGCGCAGGCCGCTGGCAAGATCGTCGGTCCCCTGCACGACGCCGCCGCGCAAAACCGAGTCGTCGGGCGCGGAAGTCAGGGAGGAAATTCCGGAAAAAAACGATTGCAGCAGCTTGGGCACGCCGCCGCCGCTGCCGAGCATGGCTTCGACCTCGGATAGCGCGCCGACCTTGGCTTCCGAACGCCCCACCGCCGCAACCTGACGGGCGATGCGCGCATGCAGCAGCGTGTCGACGGTGCGTTGCACGACCCCCAACTGCAGGCCCGTGCCGCGCAAGAGCCCGCCCATGCGAATGGGCGCGGAGGTCGAGTTGTACAACGTTTGGCGCGAGTACCCAGGCGTGTTCGCGTTGGCCAAGTTGTGGCCCACGCTTTCCAGCCCAGCCTGCGCAGCCAGCAGCGACTTGAGACCGATGCTCGAGGCCAGGCTCACGCTAGACCTCCTGGTCCACCAGGCAGCCCGCCTCGGCGTGTGCGCGCGCATCCCGGCTACCCACGAGTGCCTCGAGCGAGGCCGCGAGCAACGCGCGCTGCACCTTGGTCGCGCGGTCGCAGCGCCGCGCGCAGCGTTGCACCTGCGCCAAACTGCGCCGCAAGTCCTCCCGTTGGCGGCCGAGACGATCCGTGGTCAGCCCCAACTCGCCACCGCGCGCCACGATGCTTTCCAAAGTCCACTTGGATTCCGGCAAACTCAGGGCCCGCCCGACTTCGCTCACCAGGGCCCGCCTGCGCGCACCCCGCACTTGGGCCGCGGCCATTTCGCTTTCGAATTCTCGCGCGCCGTGCAGGTTCTGCGGCGGTCGTCCCCCATGCAACGCCAGCTCGTGCTGCGAGAGCACCAGGAACAATCGATCTTGAGCTCCAATCTCCTCCTGGAGATGGGCTTCCAGTTGCTTGAGCAATACCGATGTCGACTGCATGGTCACTCCGTCTGGTTGAAGGGCTGGGGAAGAGCTGGAGCCGTCTTTTGCATCATTTCTTGGCGCACGAACTCCGCCACGCCGAGCCCGCGGCCCGCGCACAGCGCATTGCCCATGTGCTCGTCGAGCCAACCGCCGAACACATCCGAACCCGGTCCCTGACCGAAGAACCCATTGCCCAAGGTCGAGCGCATTTCCTTGACGAGCAGGCCGGCGAACAGCTTCTCGAACATCTGGGCGGCGCGCTCGACGTCCTCGGGCGTGCGCAGTTCCGAGCCCTGCGGCATGTCGGGCAATGCTCGCGTGGCAAGCTGGGCAGATCCGTCGAAGGGCGAGATCGGAAAGTCCATGATCAGAGCCTGCGTATTTCAGCCAGCAGCATGCCGGCCTGGGACATGGCTTCGATGATGCCGATCAAATCGCGCGGAGTTGCGCCCATGACGTTGAGCACGTCGACCACTTCTTGCAGCGTGATGGCACCGGGAATGAGGACCAGGCCGTTGTTCTCCTCGGTGACGTTCAGCTCCGTGCGTTCGACGACTTCGGTGCTGCCACCCGACAAAGGTCCGGGCTGACTCACTTGCGGGCTTTCGGCGACGTTGATGGTCAAGTTGCCGCGCGCCACGGCTCCGGGCTGCAGCCGCACGCCTTCTCCGATGACGACCATGCCCGTGCGCTCGCTGATCACCACGCGCGCGACCTGTTCGGGTTCGACCTCCAAACGCAGAATCGCATCCAAGTAGGCGACATGCGCCGAGCGCGGCAAATCGGACGGCACGCGCACTTTGACCGTGCGCCCCTCGCCAGCCGCCTCGGCCGCACCCGGAAAGGCCTTGTTGATGACCTCGGCGATGCGCACCTGCGTGCCAAACGTGGAATGCGACGCGCGTGCGTCCAAGTACAAGAACCCGTGCTCGGAAACGACCTGGCTGGGAACGGCGCGCTCGACTTTGCCTCCGCCGGGAATCGTGCCGACCGTGACGTGGTTCTGCTGCGTCGTAGCCCCCTCGCCTTCGGCCAAGAAGCCCCCGACGTTGATCGGACCGGCGGCCGTGGCATACACGATCTGACCGGAAATGTCGGTCAACTCCATCAGCGTCAACGTGCCGCCCTGCAAACTCTTGCAGTCGCCGAGCGTCGACACGCGCACGTCGATCGAACGCCCGGGCACGATGCCTGGCGGCAACGTGGCCTCGACGCGCACGAGCGCTATGTTCTTGGGCGTCAATTGCTGAGGATCGATCTTGACGTTGTGCGCCAGCAGCAAGTTCTGCAACAACTGGCGCGTCATGTTGACCGAATCGCCCGTACCTCCAAGGCCTGTCACTAGGCCCACGCCCACGAGCTGGTTCTCTTCCTGCCCGCGCACGTCGACCAGGTTCGACAGCCGCGTGCTCACATGCAGGTTCGTGCCTTTTCCGGGCTTCGGTACCACGCGCGGCGAAGTGCTGTAGCTGCTGCTGGACTGCAAGCTCGGCTGCGCCGGCGCCTCGATGCCCCCGCGCGGCGTGAGCACCACCGGCGGAGCCTGGGTCGACGCCGCATTCTGGTTCGGCGCAGGCGGCGTGGAGGGTGAGCCTTGGCTTTGAGCCAGGGCCACGGGCCAAGCCAAACATCCGGCGCAGCAAATCATGCGCAATCCCAGCGAGACACCAGACATGCGAGTGTGCTTCACGGCTTACCTCAGAACGGCCACAGCCAGGCAATGGCTCGATGCACGTAGGATCCCAGGCCGTAGCGCTTGGTGTGCTCGGACATCGGGCCGCTGCCGCGATAGAGCACCTTGGCATCGGCCACCAACTCGCTCTGCACGGTGTTGTCGGCGCGGATGTCGTAGCGCCGCACAACGCCGGTGAACTCCAAGATCTTGGTCTCGTCGTCGATGCGGATCTCGCGCCGGCCGCTGACGACCATGTTGCCGTTGGGCAGCTTGTCGATCACGATGGCCGCCAAGCGCGCTTCGAAAGCGCCCGATTTCTGGTACTTGGCCTGCCCAATGAACCCGTCGGTCGAATCCGCGTCGACTTTCGGCAACGTGTTGAAGGCGTTGGGCTTGATGTCGAACAGATTGAGCTTGTAGTTCAAGTTCGTCGCCCGCGAGAGGTCCGACGACTCGGCGTTCTGCACGAGCTGGTTCTCTTGGATCACGACCGTGACCAGATCGCCCTTGCGAAACGCGGTCTTCTCCGCGATCAGGCCCACCGGCCCCCGTTCCGGGTCGTAGATGGAACCTGGACGGCCCTGGGGCCAAGCAAGCGGCCCGAGCAGGGCACAGACCATTGTCGATGCAATCAGAGTCATGAGGTTTCCTTGCAGTCGTTTCGACTAGCGCTTCGTTGTCAAATCGATGCGAACCAAATCGCGAGCCATCACCAAAGCCGTCATCTCGCGCTTGGAATCGAGGATCATCACGCGAATGCGATCGCCCAAAGCACCGGAGTCTTGGGCTTGGGCCACGACCGAGGCCGTGACAGCGCCCTTGGTCACTTCGAGAAACAGCGTGGCACCTTTCTCGACCAAGTATGGTCGATGCAAGTCAGCCGTCTCCACGGTCTGCCCAGCGCGCAAATCGCGCGCGGCGCGCGAGGCCAGCAATTCGGCCAAACTCGGCGGCGCTCCACGCTGGTTGCGCCCGTGCTCCATGCGGCGGAACTCGAAGTCCTCGCGGCTCAGCGTCGCACCCTGGCGCACATCGCGCAAAAGCACCGGTTGCTCGGACCACATGCCCACGGCCCACTGAGTCCAA
This sequence comes from Planctomycetota bacterium, assembly GCA_021730845.1. Classification (GTDB taxonomy): domain Bacteria; phylum Planctomycetota; class UBA1135; order UBA1135; genus JAKFYL01. The sequence continues at coordinate 11,117 of JAKFYL010000334.1, forward strand.
ACCGTTCGATAGGGAGCGCCGTCGACGGCGATGCGCACCGGAACGGAAAGCTGCCCCGAATACACCTCCAGGCCCGGCAAGCTGGAGCGCACCTCCGTCGCGCCTTGCGAAGCCGGAATCTCGACCGACTGAATTTCGCCGATGCGCTCGACGGTGGCATCCTTGCCCGCCAACGCGCGCATGATTTCGGCGCGCGCCGC
>JAKFYL010000044.1 GCA_021730845.1 Planctomycetota bacterium
ACGCGCACCTCGCCTTGGGGCGTGAATTTCACGGCGTTGCCGATCAGGTTGAGCAAAATCTGGCGCACCCGAGTTGGGTCGCCGCGCAGCCTGTCAGGAACGTCCTGGGCGATTTCGACCACGATCTTCACGTTGCGTCCTGCCGCGGCCGAACCGGCGACTTGGGCGACTTGGCGCACGAGCGCAGCCAGCGAATAGGTCCGGACCTCGAGTTCCAATTTGCCGGCCTCGATCTTGGTCAGATCCAAAGTGTTGCGCACGAGTTCCAGCAAGCAGCTTGCCGAAGCGCGCATGGCCGCGATCAGGTCGCGTTGCGGAGCCGCCAGCTGCGCGTCGTCGAACAAATCCAAGGCTCCGAGCACGCCGTTGAGCGGCGTGCGCATTTCGTGACTCATGTTGGCCAGGAAGTCCGATTTGGCCTGGTCGGAGGCCTTGGCCACGGCCACGCTGTCGCGCAACTGGTGTTCTTGGCGCTGCGCTGCGATCAGGCGCGAACCGAGTTCGGCCAGGGCAATGGCGGAGGCCAAGATGGCGCCTAAGGCGGCTAGCACCATGGACATGCGCGCCAGGCAAGCTCTCGCAATGGCGCCGGTCCAATCCGCGGCCGGGTAGTCCACGCCCAGCACGCCCTCGACCAGCCCGTTGGAGTCGCGCAGGGGGTGGAAAGCCGCCACCCAAGTCCCCCAGCGGTCCGTGCTGATCTCGGCCTGGAACACCGCGCCACCGTCGAACGCTTGCAGCAATTCGGAAGATACGCTGCTGGGATCATACACCTCGCCGATCGCGGTGCGAGCTTCGCGGTCGCCTTCGAAGCGTCCGTTGCGATCGTAGTCGGTTTCCGAGTCGACCACCAGCACCACCGTTCCGTCGTCCAGGCGGCGGAAGGTGTAGATGTCGGCGATGCGTTCGTTCGAACGCAACCACCGCAACTGAGTTTCGATGAGGGCGAGATAGACTGGATCGTCGGGCGGCGTATCAAGACGGATGTTCCCGTGGCCGTACTGCTCGAACTCCTCGGCGTAGATGGGAGCGAATCCCTCGAGCGTCGAAATCAGGCGCTCGCGCTCGGCATCGGCGGCCGACTGCATCAAGGCCAGCCCGGGTAGAACGATCAGCACCAGCAAACCGACCAGCGTACGCAAGCGCATGCGGCTGAAACCCAGCGAACGCAAATGGCGCAGCGTCGCGGCCGTGAGCAGCACGGCCACGACAACGAACGTGGTGTATAGCCAGGCGAGGGTCAAGCGGGCTTGGGTGCCTGGCGGCCGCGCATGGGGCTGGAAAGCCGCGAGCTGGCCGCTGGAAACCGCGAGGGGATTCCCTCCTGGCTCGGCCTTGGGGCGTGCGGCGCTTGAGCCCGAAAGTCCGCGGCTCCTCCAACTGCCCTTGCAGCGCTCCACGAGGGGGGCAGCGCGGCCGCGCGCATGGAATTCTTTACCCGTGCCAAGCACGCCGCGCCGCCTGTTCCAATCCTCGGCGAACTGGCCAACGGGCGGCCTCTGCTGTTAGAACCCGCTACCCCGCGGACGAGGCCGGCAGTGCATGCATGGCCCGCTCAAGCGCGCGCAACGCCCCTATGATCGAGATTCGAAAACTGACCAAGTCCTACCAGCGAGGCGGGGAAGCCTTGAAGGTGCTCGACCACCTCGATTTGGACATGGAGGCGGGACGCTTCTATGCCCTCATGGGCCCTTCGGGATCGGGCAAGACGACGTTGCTCAATCTGGTAGGCGGTCTGGATCGGGCCGACTCCGGCCAACTCAACGTCGCCGGGGTGAACCTGTCGGAACTCGACGGCAAAGACCTATCCCGCTGGCGTGCCGATCACGTCGGTTTCGTATTCCAAGGCTTCAATTTGATCGGAGTGCTCTCGGCCCTGGAAAACGTCGAGCTGCCGCTGGCCTTGACGCCCTTGTCCCGCAAGCAACGCCGCGAACACGCGCGCTTTGCGCTCGACTTGGTGGGACTGGGTGATCGCGCTGACCACCGGCCGCGCCAACTGTCGGGTGGCCAAGAACAGCGCGTGGCCATCGCGCGCGCCATCGTCACCGACCCAAAACTGATCCTGGCCGATGAGCCCACGGGCGATTTGGATCGCGCCTCGGCCGACTCCGTGCTCGAGCTGCTCTCGCGCCTGAACCGGGAGTTCCAAAAGACGATCCTCATGGTGACGCACGACCCGCGCGCGGCCGAGCGCGCCGAGCGCATCGTGCACCTCGACAAGGGGCGCCTGGAACGCATCGAGAAGACCGCTTCCGCGCGCTGACTGCGAGGCCATGGAATTCCACAAACTCATCTGGCGCAACCTGCTGGCCCACAAGCTGCGCAGCATCCTGACCGTGTTGTCGGTCATGGTGGCAGTCTTCTTGCTGCTCATGCTGCGTTCGCTGGTGACCACGCTCGAATCCAACGTGGCAACGTTCAGCTCCAAACGCCTGTGGGTGCAGTCCGCGGTGAGCTTGTTCGTCGATTTCCCGCAGTCGTACCAACCCAAAGTCGAATCGGTCGAGGGCGTGGTGCGTACTTGCAAGTGGCAGTGGTTCGGCGGCTTCTACCAGGATCCCAAGAACTTCTTCGGCCAGTTCGCGGTCGACCAAGAAGCGTTCCTGAGCGTGTGCCCGGAGATCGAATTGCTCGATCCGGAAACGAGCAGGACCGTTTCGGATCCGAAGTTGCCAGAGCAAGGCCGCCAGCGCATCCAGGCCCAAGAGGAGGCGTTCCTCGCCAAGCGCAACGCATGCATCGTCGGCCAGGGCATCGCCAAGCAGTTCGGCTGGAAACTGGGCGACATGGTCCCCATCACGGGCGCGCTGTTTCCACACCCCAGCGGCGCGAAAGTCGCCTGGGAATTCGAAGTGGTGGGCATCTACAAGCCCGGGGCTCCCAACTGGGACAGCCGCACGCTGTTCTTCCGCTGGGACCTGTTCGAGGAGACGCTGCGCGCCAGTCCGACGGGCATACCAGGGGTCGGAGTCATGCTCGTCGAAACCGAGCCGGGCGCGGACCAAACGCGCATCATCGGCGAAATCGACGCCAAATTCGCTGCCGGCCCGCAGCGCACGCAAACCACCACCGAATCGGAGTTCAACCGCCAGTTCGCGACGATGTTCGGCAACATCCCGTTCTTCGTTTCGTCGATCGGATCCGGCGTGCTGCTGGCCATCGCCCTGGCCTGCGTGAACACCATGCTCATGGCGGGACGCGAACAGACCCACGACGTGGGCATCTTGAAGGCGCTCGGCTTTTCGGATGCGCGCACGTTTGGGCTCTTGCTCACGCAGAGCATGCTGCTATGTCTCTTGGGAGCGGCGCTGGGCATCGCTCTAGCCAAGGCCATGGAGGGCGGTGTTGCCGTAGCCATGGGAGCCATGTTCCCCGGCTTCCGCATCCAAGGCAGCACGCTGACCTTGGCCGTGGCGCTTTGCGCCGGCGTCGGTTTGATCGCAGGACTCGCCCCCGCGTGGAAAGCGCGCGCGATGCGTCCGGTGGAAGCACTGCGTTCCGAACAATAGGCCCCTAGCCATGCTCGTTCCCCTGCGCTACAACTTGCGGTCGATGTTCGTGCGCAAGACCGCCACGGCCCTGACCGTCCTCGGTTTGGGCGCCACGGTGGCGGTCTTGGCCGGAGTGCTCGCCCTGCAACAGGGCTTTGCGCTGCTGTACACCGAGAACGGACGCGACGACTTGGCGGTGTTTCTGCGGCCCGGTGCCACGAATGAAGGCGACAGCCTGTTTCGCCGCGATTTGGGCCTGCAACTGATCAAGACCTTGCCCGAGATCGTCCGCGACCCCCAGGGGCTTCCGCTGGCGTCCATGGAGGCCTACTTAGCCGTGCGGCGCTTTCGCGAAGGCGGCGACGGCAGGGCTGAGACCAACGTGCCGATCCGAGGTGTCCAACAAGCGACGTTTCAGTTGCGGGCCAAGGAATTCCGCATCACGGAAGGGCGCAATTTCACGCCCGGGGCCAACGAAGTGATCGTGGGCAAGAAACTTCCCGGCCGCATCCAGAATTGCGCCGTGGGCGACGTGATCACGTTCAACACCACACCCTTCCAGGTCGTGGGTGTGTTCGAGTGCCCCGGCCCGTTCGAGTCCGAAGTCTGGGGCGATTTGGATCGCATGGTGGACGCCCTGGAACGCTACGGCCCCAATCGAATCCTCGCCCAATTGCAACCCGAATCATTCGGGGACAAGCGCGAAAGCGATCAACTGGGATACACCACGCGTTTGACCGGCTTGGCCGAGCGGCTGATGAACGACCCGACCGTGCCCGCTAAGGTGCTGACCGAGCGCGAGTACATGACATCGCAAACGGCAGCCTTGTCGACAGTGCTTCGATTCCTGGGGCTCTTCCTAGGCACGATCATGGGCCTGGCGGCAGTGTTCACGGCCACGAATACCATGATGACCGCCATCGCCTCGCGCACCCACGAGATCGGCATCTTGCTTGCCACGGGATTTCGACCGCTGGCCATCTTCATGTCGTTCCTCTTGGAAGCGCTGGTGTTGTGTGTCTTGGGCGGGCTAGTCGGATGCCTGCTGGCCTTGCCGCTCAATGGTGTTCAGACCGGAACGACCAATTTCCAGACGTTCACGGAGGTCGCCTTCGGCTTCCGGCTTACTCCCCTGGTCCTTTTTTCCTCGGTCGCCTTCTCGATGTTGCTGGGAATCATCGGCGGCGCCCTGCCGGCCTGGCGCGCGGCTCGCATGACGCCCACACAAGCCTTGCGCAGGCAGTAGGATGGATCTGCATGCGTGTGGCACTCCTGATTCCTAGTGCGCCGGCGACCCCGGTCTCCCAGCTCGAGCAACATCTGAGCCAATACTTGGCCGAGGAAGGCGTGCAGCTCACGCGCGTCCACTGCTCGTCCTACGCCAACGCCGAGGCGCGGACGCTGCTGGACGTAGCGGAAAGCAGCTCAGAATTCGATGTGGCTCACAGTCTCATGGGCTGGCGCACGCTGCTGTGGGCGCACTCGCTACCGCTGCCGATCGTCGCCACCAGCTTCGGCGCCGCCGATGCGTTGCACGGGGCCAACTTCGCGCCGGCAAGACGGGGAGCGCGCGAGCGCGTTTTCTGGGTTGGCCAAGCGCCGCCGCCCGGTCGCTCCTTGTTGGCCCAGATCGACCACGGCAAGCGCGATACGCTGGCCCAAGACTATGCCAAGGCCTACGCGCAGACCTTGGAACTCGACCGGCGCCAGCGTCTGGATTCGGAGCACGACGCGCGGCCCTGGGGCGAGTACTTCGTGCTCGAGGACACCGCCGGCCACAAGGTCAAGCGCATCGACGTGCTCGCGGGCCAGCGCTTGTCGTACCAGAAGCACGCCCAGCGCAGCGAGCATTGGATGATCGTGCGCGGGCGAGCCCTGGTGGTGCTCGACGGCAAGGAGCACCATTTGCAGGCCGGCCAGACCATCGACATCCCCGCCGGCACCGCCCATCGCATCGGCAATCCCGGACCGGACCCGATGTCGTTCATCGAAGTGCAGACCGGACCCTACTTGGGCGAGGACGATATCGTGCGCTTGCAGGACGACTACAAGCGCTGAACAGCCGGCCGCGCTTGGCGCTTGGCTCTCATTCGATCTTGGTCGAACCTAGCAGCTGCGCCGCGGCCAGGATCGAAACAAAGAGCAGCAAAAAGCCGGAAATTCCGCCGGCCTGGAGCGCGGCACTCGTGCAAATCAGCAAGAAGCCCAGCAGAATCAGCGGCGCTGCCGGGTGTGGCAGTTCGATGCCCAGCAGCGTGCGCTTGGCCTTGGAGTAGGGATCGAACAAGGCCGAGAGGCGCGCCAGGCTGCGCCGAAAGAAACCTGGCTTGGGTTGTTTGGCCTGTTCGGCCTTGGCCTCGGACTGCGCTTGCGCGCGCTGCGCGACGTTCGCCACATCCGTGCGCACTTGGCTGGCCTGTTGATAGCGCAGGTTGGGTTCCTTCTCGAGCGTGCGCAACACGACCTGATCCAGGTTCACGTCGATTTGCACCTTCTTCGAGGGCGGTGCGAAACGACCCAGAGGCAATTCGTTGGTCAAGAGCTCGTAGAACACCACTCCTAGCGAAAAGATGTCCGCGCGGTGATCCACGTCCTGGGGCTTCTCCCATTGCTCGGGAGCCATGTAATGCGGCGTGCCCATGGTTTGTTGGGTCTTGGTCAAGGTGATGCCGCCGCGGTCGCCTTCCAGCAGCTTGGCCAGTCCGAAGTCCGCGATCTTCACCCGCCCGCGCTTGTCGATCAGGATGTTTTCGGGCTTGATGTCGCGGTGCACGATACCCTCTTCGTGGGCATACTGCAGCGCGTCGCAAATCTGCATCACCAGGCGCAAGGCTTCCGTGGGCGCGGCCGTGCGCGCTTGGATCACTTGGCGCAGGGTCGAGCCATCGACGAATTCCATGGCGAAGTAGCAGTAACCTTGGACCACCCCCGAATCGTGCACGCTGATGATGTTGGGATGCGTCAAGCGCGCCAGCGCCTTGGCTTCGCGCGCGAAGCGTTCCGACCAGGTCGGATCGCGGGCCAAGTTGGCCGGCAAGATCTTGATCGCGACCATCCGGTCCAGGCCCTTTTGCCGCGCCTTGTACACGGCGCCCATGCCGCCGCGCCCCACCAGTTCGATCAGCTCATACTGCGGGAAATGCGGCGCCAGTTCCTCGATCGTCGGCGGGGCTTCGCCCGCGGCCAGGTTCTTGCCCGAACCCGTTTGGATGAACTCGCCCCCCGCCGGTTGCGGCTCGAGTCCCACCCGAAGCAAGCACTCGCCGCACAGCCCGCCTGGGGACATTTGCCCGGCCAGGGCCTTGCCGCAGCGCGGGCAGGTAGGTTCTTGTGGGTTGGACATCAGGACGGAGCGCAAGAGTCGCGGCCAGCACTCGGCTCGTCAACCCAACGGATTCGCCGCCCCAAGGTTACAGGCGTAGCCCAGTCAAGCCATGCCGCACTGGGCATTCAGGGCCATATTCGAGGCGCAGCCCTCCGACTTTCTGTGCGGATTACAAAGGTCTGTCGATTGCGGCAGGGGCCAGGGCAGGTAGCCTGCACGGACCATGGACGCATCCGCGGATCCGCGGGCGGGGCTGAACCAGGAGCTCACGGCTCGTTTTTACGATGAGCTCCACGGACTGGCGCGTCAGTTCTTCGCCCGCGAGCGCTCGGGACACACGCTGCAACCGACAGCCGTGGTCCATGAGGCCTGCATGCGCCTGATGACCACCTCGCGCTTGCCCGACTTACCTCGCGAGCAGCGCTTGGCCCTGGCCGCGCGGGTGCTCAAGCAGGTCTTGGTCGATCATGCTCGCGCGCGCGCCGCCGACAAACGCGGCCCGAGTGCCATGCGCGTCGAACTGGACCTCGAGTTGCAGCCCGAAGCGGACAGCGGCATCGATTTCGAGGCCATCCACCAGGCACTGGAGCGCCTTGCCAAGTTGCACGCGCGCCAGGCCGAGGTGGTGTCCTTGCGCACGTTTGGGGGCTTAGGGATGGCCGAAATCGCGCGCATCGTGGGCGCCAGCCAGCGCACGGTAGAAGCCGACTGGGCCGTGGCGCGCGCCTGGCTGCGGCGCGAACTCGCCAGCTGCATGTGAACATTGCATGAGCTCGCCAGATCTGCACCAGCGCGCGTGCGAGTTGTTCACGGCCGTGCGGGCGATGACTCCAAAGCAGCGCGCCCAAGCTTTGGAGGATGCCCACGCGCAGGATCCCGAGGTAGCGCGCGAAGCACGCTCGCTACTCGAGCATGACGACTTGGACCTCACGGCCCAGGCCAATCCCAGTCAGGACGCGCTGCCCGCACGAATTGGGCCCTATCGCATCTTGTCGCGCATCGGACAAGGCGGCTCCGGACAGGTCTTCCTGGCCGAACAGGAGCAACCGCTGCGACGCCGCGTGGCGCTCAAACTGGTTCCGCTGGCTGCGTTCAGTCCCGAGCAAGCGGCGCGTTTCGCGGTCGAACGCGCAGCCTTGGAAGCCACGGATCATCCCCACGTGGCACGCGTGCTGGATGCGGGCCAAACCAGCGAAGGTTGGCCCTTCCTGGTCATGAACTTCGTCGACGGCGAGCCGATCACGAGCTTCTGCCGCCGGCGCGGCTTGCCCTTTGCCGATCGCGTGAGGCTGCTGATGCAGGTTGGGGACGCGGTGCAGCACGTCCATCAGCGCGGCGTCATCCACCGCGATCTCAAACCGGCCAATGTCTTGGTGGCCCAAGAGAACGGCCGCAGCGTGCCCCAGGTCGTCGACTTCGGCATCGCCAAGGCCGTTGGAGGAGCATTCGCGTTCCAGTCGCCTCCGACCCTGGGCTTGCCGATTGGAACACCGGCCTACATGGCTCCCGAACAGACGCGCCAAGGTTCTGTCGATACGCGGGCCGACGTGTATGGGCTGGGCGCCATCTTGTACGAGCTGGTCGCCGGCCGGCCCCCGCTCGAGATCTCCCCCGATCCGCTGCAGGGGCTCGAGCAAGTGCGCGAAGAAATTCCCGCGCCTTGCAGTCGCGCGCGGCGAGCAGCGCTCGCGAGCGGCGAGCGGAACTCGACGCCCGCCGCGGTTGCGCGCGGATTCGAGCACGACTTGGACCTGATTCTGGCCAAGGCACTCGAGAAAGACCCAGCACATCGCTACGCCTCGGTCGATCGGTTCGTGGAAGACTTGCGCCGCTTGCTGGCCGTGGAACCGATCGCGGCGCGACCGCCCCAGTGGCGTTATCGAGCGGAGCGATTCGTGCGCCGACACCGCGTGTCGGTGGCCGCTGGTGTTCTGGTGTTGCTGGCCTTGGGCGTAGGAACCCTGGCCTTGGGATTGGGCTTGGCGGAATCGCGGCGTCAGCACGCGCGGGCCACGGAACAGTACGCGGCGCAGGTCGAGATCAATCGCTTCCTCACCGACGACGTGCTGGGCCAGGCGGGCCCGGAACTCGGCGGCCCGGACCTGACCGCGCGCGAACTGCTCGACTCGGCCAGCAAACGCATCGAGCACCGATTGGCGGGTTTGCCCTTGGCACAAGCCGCGGTGCATCACGCGCTGGGCGAAGCCTACGGCCAATTGGCAGCGTTCGACGAAGCCACGGCGCACCTAGAGCGGGCCATCGAATTGCGCAGCGCGGTCTGTGGGCCCGATGCTCCCGACACCGTGCACTCGGAGATTGCCGCCGGAAGCTTGTTGGCGCGCAGCCAGCACTACCAGGCCGCCCAGAGCGCCCTGGTGCTGGCGCTCTCCCGCGCTCGTCGCATCTTGGGACCAGACGACCCGGCTTTGTACACCGCCCTCAATGACTTGGGCGTCGTGCTCACCAGCCTAGGCAGCGAAACCCAGGCCATGGATTTGCTGACCGAAGCCCTCGCGGGCAGAGAGCGCCTGCTGGCCCAAGACGATCCGCAACGCCTGGCCACGCTCAACAACCTGGCGCTGGCCTTGGATGCGCTGGGCCGACCCGAGGAAGCACTGCAGCGTTTGCAACAAGCGCTCCTGGTCGCGCGCAGCTTTCCCGATCCGCCGCGCATGGCGATCCTCGGCTTCGAGAACAACATCGGCGCCACTCTGCAGGACCTAGAACGCGACGCCCAAGCAGCGCCGCACTTGGAGAATGCCGCCAAGCTCGCCAGGGAACTGCTGGGCGCAGCACACCCCAGCACGCTCTTGATCGAGGGCAATTTGGCCAGTGTGGCCGCCGACTTGGGAAATATCCCGCTGGCCCTGGAGACCTTTGAGCGCGTGATCGAGGGTCAAACCGCGTCGCTGGGCGCGCACGCCGCGGACACCCTCACTGCGCGCCTCGGCTACTGGAACACCATGCTCAAGGCCCAGCGTTTCGATGAAGCCAGCGCGGGATTGGCGCAAGTGCTAGAGGATATCGGCTCAGCCTTGGGGCCCCAGACAGCCTTGGCTTTGCAAGCGCAACTGTCCTTGGCGCGTGCCCTGCAAGGCCAGGGCCAGATCGAGCCAGCCCTGGTTCACGCCCGCACAGCGCATGAGCACATGACTGCCTTGTACGGCCCGGAACACGCGCGCGTGCGCTCCGCCCGCGAGTTGATCGAAACTCTCGGCCGGACGCGCGGGGACGCGTCACCTGGCCCGCGCTGAGCGCCCTTCATTGGCGCACCGGCGCGGGCTTTTTCAGCAGCGCCTCGAAGCTCAGCAGCACCTCGCTGGCGCTTGGAGATCCCCCACTGGGATGGTTGCGTTCGACGAGCGCACCCTGGCGATCGAACACCAGCACGCCCGGCAACAGTTGCTGAGGAATCGCCATCAAATTGGCCGCTTCCAAGCGCCGGTCGAAGGCGATCCTGCCACCTGGCAACTGAGCCTCTGCGGCGTGCTTGGCCGCCGACTCGGCGCTGGGATCGCTGGACAAGTACACGAACTCGAATTTGGAAGGCGGCGGCGCGGAGCCAAGTCGCGCGTACGCTTCACGCAGCAAAGGCGTGAACGCCTCGCAGCGCGGACATCCCAGGCGTCCCGAATACACGAGCACGTAGTCCGCGCCGGCCAAACGCTGGACCAGTGCCGGATCGGGCGCTTCCAATGCCGCGCTCAACGAACGCACGAAGAACGGCGCGCGTTGTTCCTTGGGTACGTCCAGCCGCGCGCGCGCAAGTGCGATCAGGTCGGTGTGCTGCGGTTCCACCGTGAAATAGTTGGCCAAAACTCGGTCGTATACGGCCAGTTCGGCACCCTCGAAGAAACGCACGGCCAATTCGCGTCCCGCTGGAACCACGCTGTTGTCGGAGAATCGCTGCGCGGCGCTGAGTTTGACGCGCAGTGGCCACAGTTCGGGCTGCGTGCGCAGTTTCTCGAACGTGAGTTCGAACGCTTCCTGCGACAAGGCCGCGGCCGCGGCGCGGGTGCGCTCGAGCATGTCCGTTCCGGCGACCGGCCATTCGAATAGGAAAGTGCCCTCGTCCAGCCCTACGTTGGAACCATCGAAAGTGGCTAGGGGCAATTCCTCTCCCGCGCGAAACCACGTGGTTTGATCCAGGCGCGCATCTTTGAGCAACTTGACGCGCGTGGGCCACAGATCGCGTCGCCGGACCAAGTCGGCCAGACTCAAAGTATTGGCGCGCTCCAGGCTGGGCAGGCCCTGGCTGGACGCATTCGAGCGCGCGGCGGGCGCAGGGGATTGGGACTGGGTGGAAAAAACCGAGGCGCACAGGGCCAAAGCAGAGGCGAGTGCTGGCGTCGCTAGCTGGCTGAGAATCATTGTGGTTCGAGGCTGGCGGTTTGGGGAGCGTGAGGAACAACCCT
>JAKFYL010000045.1 GCA_021730845.1 Planctomycetota bacterium
CGCCGTGCTCTATGGGCTGATGCTGCTGGCTGGACTAGCCATGATCCCAGCGCTTGCGGCCCCCGCCAGCATCGGCTGGCTGGTGGTGTTCATGTCCATGTGCGTGATCGGCGTGCACGGCATGCTCTCGGGCACGGCCAGCATGGATTTCGGCGGCCGCAAGAACACCGGAGTCGCCGTGGGCATCATCGACGGCATGGTGTACTTCGGAACCGGTGTGCAATCCTTGATCCTGGGTCACGTCTTGCCAGAAAAGGGTTCGGCGGCAGCCGCCGACCTGGTGGCATGGCGCGCCTGGCCGCTGGTCATGCTGCCGGTCATTCTCTTGGGCCTGGTGCTCTCGGCGCGGCTGTGGAACGCGCGCGCACGCTCGCACGCTGGTCGCTAGAGCTCAGGCCGCCTCTCTCTAGCCACCTAGGCGCGCTTCCAAATCCGCCAGTCGAGTTTCCAGGGCCGCCACGCGCGCTTCCAAACTGAGCGCGCGTGCCGGCGCGGATTCCAAGCTCGAGCTGACCTTGGCCGCAGAACTAGGCTCCGCCGCGCCAGGCGCTTCCAGTCCGCTCGCCGAGGGACCCAGGAGCTGGGTGTAGCGCTCCGCGCGCTCCCCTGGCCGAGTCGCCAGCCGCCGCACGAAACCCTTGTCGATCAGGCGCGCCAGCAAGCCCATGAGCGCATCTTGCGTCGCGATCGGCGCCATGCGCGCGGCGCGCGCGCGCAGTTCCCCGGCTTGCTGGGAACCGCGCATCATCAATTCAGCCAGCACGGCCAATTCCTCGCTCGTGGCGCCCAGGGTTTCGCGGGCGTTGTGGCGGTATTTTTCCACGCGACTTCCCGCGGTGACCACCTTGCCGGCCAGTCCCTTCATCAACAGTCCGGTGAGCGCCACCTGCACCTCGGCTTCCATGAAATCCACCACCGGGTCGCGGTTCGATTTCTGGTTGGCTCCGTTGGTGGCGGCGTTGATCGACAGCGGATAGCCCTCGGGGGTGGTGAGTTCCTTTTCGATCAAGACACCCAGCACGCGTGTTTCGTGGGCGTTGAGAGAAATTCCAGCAGCCATGGTGCTCGTAGCATAGCGCCTAGCGCGTATACCCCAGAGACCGCAGCCGAGACTCGACTTCGGGACTGGCGTGCGTCTTCAAGGCGCGGCGCATCCAATCCAGTTCGCCTTTTTGGGCTTGGCTGGCATCGGGAACCACGCGCGGGGGCGCCACGCCCTCCATGAACGGCAGCAAAGGGACCCCGTCCATTTCCTCGTATACGGGAAGTCCGAGCAAGGCGCAGGCAGTGGGCGCTAGATCAAAGATGCGCGCATCTTGCCGCGCTGCAATGCCGGCGACATTCGGCCCCGCCATGACCAAGATTCCCGTGCGGTCGTGATCGGGAGCTTTTCCGGGCCACTGCTGGAACAGCTTGGGCTCCAAGGCGTGACTGACGTTCACATCGGGCACGGTTTCGAAAATGAGGTCGCTGACCAAGTCCTGATGGGGCCCGGGATACAGATCGCGCCCGCGCCAAGTGCGCACGACCAGTTTTTCTCCCGCCGGCGTCTTGAGCTCTTGCAGCGCGGCTTCGATTTCTTCAAGCAGCGGCTCGACTTGATCGGGCTCGACGCTGCCGCCGACTTCGCGCCCGCGCAGGTGGATCCGAATGCCGCCGAAGTTGCCTTCGCAAAGCCCGACATAGGCGCGCGTGCGCTGCAAATCGAGCTCTGCCAGAAGGCGCGTGTGCTCGCGCGCCCAGCGCTCGTCCAAGGGTCCGCGCGACGCCGCGCCTGGGCCTTTCGCCGGCGCGCGCACGGCGAAACCAGCCTCGAACAACCAAGCATGCGGATAAAAGGTCTCCGGGTAAGCATGAAAGCCGTGGTCGGAGAGCAAGATCACGTTGGTCTCCTGGCCCGCGGACTGCACCAAATCGCCCAGGATGCGGTCCAGCTCCAGGCACAGCGCCACGAGCGGAGGCGCGTCGGGACTGGTGAAGACATGGTGCGCGAGGTTGTCCAGGTTCTTGAACACCACGAAGAACATGTCCCAGTCCTCCTGGACCATCAGCTCCAAGAGCAACTCGCGCTTGAGCGCGTTGTCGCGCGCGAATTCTTGGCCGTCGGGCGTGCGCTCGGTGCGCCAAATGCCCAGGTCGGGCACGAATCCCCGCTCGCGGTAGCGCTTGGCCAGTCCGGTCGGCCAGGTGTAGGCCCCGTCCTCGGGAGACAGCATGCCACCGACCATGACGCCCGCGATGGGCTCAGGGGGCCAGGTCACTGGTACGCCAAAGACCACGCTCTTCCGTTTGTTGCGAGTGAGGATGCGCCACAGGGGCGTAGCCTGGATGGAGAGCGAAGAAATCAGGCGCACCTCGCTAGTGCCTTGGACCGGCTCGAAGAAGCCGTACACGCCGCTTTCTCCGGGCTGCCGGCCGGTCACGGCGCCCGCCCAAGCAGCCGAGGAAATCGGGACGGCGGTGGACTCGAGGCGTGCGCTCGTTCCGCGGCCGATCAAGCGGGCCAGGTTCGGCAAGCGTCCTTGCTCGAGCAGAGGATCCAGGGTGCGCCAGGTGGCCCCGTCCCAACCCACGATCAGCAGGCGCTTGTGCACTTTGTGCGCCCGGGGGGCCTCACCGCAGGCGCACAGGAGCGCGAATGTCGCCAGGAAGGTCAGCCAGGCTCGCAAAAGGTTTGGGTACGGCACTTCAGGCCAGCTTGGATAGCTGCAGGCAGCGGTGCAAGGCGCCTCATCCCAGCCCGCGAGGCGCCGTGGATTTCAGGCCCTTGATGCGAACTGCCGTTAACGAGAGCTTGGGCTTATAGTACAAGACTGGGCCCACAGCCCCGTCTGCCGCCCGCCCGTTCCAGCCGCGGAACCGTTCCTACCCACACATGACCGAATCTGCCCTGCAGGAAACCGTCCAGAAGGCCGAGCGCTTCTGGGTCGAGCCCGAGCTTTGCATCGCCTGCGATGCCTGCTGCCAGGACTTCCCCGAAATTTTCTACATGGGGCAGGACCAGAAGGCTCATTCCAAGGAAAAGCACGACTGGACCATTTACAACGCGCGCACGGTGGTCGACATCTGTCCCACCTCGGCGATCCTTTTCTCGGGCGAACTGCCCCCGGCGGAAGACCTGTCCAAGCTGGAAGAGGTGCCCGGCTGGGAGCTGGAGTGGGCCAAGTGGCGCGGCGTCGAGGAAGACCGAATCGAGCGCGATCGGCGTTATGGCCGCGACTACACGGTCACGGAAGAGGACGGATTCCTGCGCGTGGTCTACAACTTCCCCACGCGCGTGCCGGCCGTGCGCGATCGCTTCAAGTACGGGCTATCGGAGACCATGCCGATCTACGGCTGCCACACCGTGATGGATGGCAGCACGCTGGTCGTATACGGCTGGGTCAAGGATCCAAAGATCCGCGCCCTGACCCACACCAGCAAGTCCTTCCCCGGTCAATTCGTGACCACGGTGGAATTCGAGAAGAGCACCTTCGGCCACGTCGAACGCTTCGACGCGCACCAGCGCCTGGAAGTGGTCGTGTTCACCAAGCCCGGCATCAAGGAGACCTGGCAGTGGCGCTCGCACTTCATCACGGAAAAGTGCACCGCGTGCACGATCTGCGAACGCGTGTGCCCGACCAATGCCATCACCGGCGGCGAACGCTTCTACATCGACCCGAACCTGTGCATCAACTGTTCGGTGTGCGGCATCTACTGCCCCTTCGACGCGATCACCAACCACCACCAGGACTTCGTCCAGCACATCAAGCCCAAGGAAGTGCCCAAAGCGATGGTGCACGAGGAATTGTGCACCGGCTGCGAGTTCTGCGTGGACGTGTGCCCGTTCGAGGCCTTGGAAATGCAGCTGTGCGACGACGGCTTCAACCGCATCGCCGTGGTCAAGGAAAAGAACTGCACCTCGTGCAAACTGTGCGAACAGGTGTGCATCAAGGACGCCATCGAAATCCCACGCGTGCAGAACTTCATCGACATCGGGATGTCGTTCATGAACTACTTGCACGACGGGCACTAGCCGGCGACGGCTCGGGAAAACGCCCCAGCCAGCGCAATGCAACTGGCTACAAGTTCGAGAAACGCAGGGTTTCGTCCAGGGGGCCGGGAACCAAGTCGACCTCGCGGTACGTCAGTCCCTTTCGGTCGGGCCTCAACAGTCACTGCCGCAATCGCTCCCTATCTGAATTCCAGTACAGGATGACATGACAATTGTTCGGGGCTTCAGGAAGTTGTGTGGGTAGCCGGGACCCGTCCGGGGTGTCCGCCCCCGAAATCGGGCCCCTCCCGTTGGTGCGGGCCCGACTTCGGTAGCTCCCACCCCTCGTTCTTGGGCTGGAGACACGGTTGTCGGTCGGTCGAGGCGTGCTGATCAGGCGTCGGGGCGTCTGCCGGCCGCTCCGTTCCCGTCCAGGCGGGCGTGGCGGCGGGGCGCCTACCCACACGAAAGCCCGAAGCGCCAATTGTTCACTGCCAAATGTGCTTGAAGTCAGATCCTAGACGGACTACCGCAACCACCAACTCATTCCTCGATCCTTCCCCTCGCCTTCACATTCCCTTTCGCCCTCCCAACTCGGGAAAAACGGTTTCGTACTGGCGAAGGACGCGTTCCAGTTCGGTAGTCGTACAATCAAAACTCCCCTCAAAATTACTCGCTCGGATAACCAATGACCCCCAGTCCTTCAGCTCATTGGCAACGTCAACCTGGCCCAACTGATTTCGGGCGATTCCAAGCACGCTGCTCGCCGACCGGGCAACGATCCTCGTTGAAATCAACCGAGGCTTCAGTTCAATGACGTTTTGTTGATTTCCGCCTGGTCCGTACAACTCCACAAACTTCTCAGTTTGATTGACGTCCGCTTCGACCACCTCTCCAAGACATCTTCTGAGCGTCGTAAACCTACTTACTAATAATGTATAGTCGAGAACAGCTGTCGGCCCATCTCCTGGCCACGAAACGCTCGTCAAGCATTCCTGCAAATAGACAAAATCGAACAAAACGTTTCGAACATACGCCCTACCCATATCCGAAAGATAGATAATATCTGATCGCCCAGAAAGCTCATTCGTATCTCGATATGAGGTACGGCCATCGACCCAGATTAATGGGCTTCTCCCCAACATTAGATAATTGAGCGCGGATAATAGCTTTCTTCGGGTCCACTTGTTGTCTCCGATCTTCCGAACAACTTCACCAATCGTGTTCGTATTCCGCCAGTCGCTGTGCCCCTGCAAGGCCGCGACAAGCTGGACAATTCTGAGGCAAATCAAGGAAAACGAGCCGTCATCTGGATCCGCGAACAGGTTTGCGATGTATTCATCCCTCAGAGATACTTCCAAACTGCGCGCACCTGACAGCAACACTGCCCTAACTAGGTCATCCCGATACTGCGGCGCTTCGTCATATGGCACAACGTTGTTGATAACAGTCCTTGTCATCAGGTACAATCCGTGCCTTACACTAGATCCAGAGAGAGCTACGATTCGTGCAAGCGGCCCAAACGGATCGTTTGCACTTGACAGCAGATACTCAAATCGCCTACGCACCGCAACCTTATCGTCAGCGTTCAAACCTCTAAGGATCGGTTCCTGATCCCAATTGTCGAGGTAATGTTTTATTCGCTTCTCCACGACGTGATATACACCTGGGCCGGAATGCTCGATCATTCCAAAAGAATACGCCGCTTGATTGTTTAGTCGCTCAAAAGTCGTCGCCCTCAAAAGTGTCAGACCCTTTACCTTTGCAATCTTGTGATATGCCATGATATCGACTAGGATCTCATGCTGCGCTTCGAAGGGCAGAGAATCGAGGTTGTCATAGATGATCGTAAAGCAGGACTCGTCGGGCCGAATCTTGTACTTTGTGTACCTTACGAGCAGCATGAGAAGCTCCAATCCATCGCTGCCATTTTTTTCTTCTTCATCGATAAATCGAAACAACATGTTCAATAGTTTGAACGTGGTTGTATCTAGCAGCGTTGGATTCTCATCAAAAATCTGACCAAATGCGTCGAAGAGCGCGAATTCGTGTTCCTTGTCGGAGCCGTCAGTCAGCGTTCTAATAAAGTCTTTTACGGACTCGTCAGTTCGCATTAGCTCGCGAATATGCGCTCGTAGCAACTTCTGCAGCTTGCGCCTAAACTGCTGGCACACTTTATCGGACTTCTTTTCCGTCAGTGCTTCATTAAAATCCAGGTGAATTACAACAGGTGTGCAGGTGCGGCAGTGACTGCACATTTGAGAACGCTTAGCCTTTAGAAACTGTTTGATCTGCCTGGCACTTGTTGTTTTTCCGCTGCCCATGTCGCCTACTATGGCTAGAACGGTAAAATGCCCATATGCCAAACAGGCAAGAACTAATTCCTCATATGGACCAGCGTTCTGAGTGTCCATGATCGAGCAACCAGTAGATTTAGGTAGCCGTGCAGCGTCGGAGATGATTTCGATATTGCCGTATCGTGATTTGTAGCCTGATATGATCGGTTCACGCTTTGCCGACCTTAGGTATCCGATGGGATGCTCATCTGCTGTTTGAAACAGCTCATCCACAATGGGTTGAGCCGCGAGGTTGAAGCGAGCGTTTTTCTCGTAACTGTGCGGTTGATTAAGTTTATTGATTTTCATCGAATTCTCCATTCTGATGACTTCAGTTGTGCGATCAACGTTTTTAGATCGTTCTTGAGAGTGGCGCGCTCATCGACCGTCAGCGCACTGAGTCCTTTGGGACCTGATCCTTGCGTTAGGCTTTCTTCCAATGCGCGCACTTCGCGACTAGTCATGAGAGCATTCAGGAATGGAATGCATTCCGGTTCGATCAACGCACTCATCTGGTGTATGGTAACGGTTGCACTGCGTTTGAAATGTCCCCATTCGTCGACCGGGACTGTTATCCTCGCTGATTGTTCGCGAGCGCTATTGCTCAGGTAAAGCTGAATTCGCTCTAAGGGAGCGATCATCGACGACTCAATGATTTTATCTGTTCTCTCTGCCTGCTCAAGTGAACTGGTGTGACGAACAGCAACGTGGAGTGCGATATACACTACTATGGAAAGTGAGACTCCCTTAACCCATTCTTCGGCAAATCGTGCCGGGTCGAATTGGATGTCTCTGTAAAATACGATGATGGGCCAGAGAGTTGCCACTATCAAGCCTAGAACGATTTGAGGCCAACGTCCGCCCAGGGCAGAGCGCAGAGCCTTTGTGAGATGACTAGACATGGTGTGGATTGATTCTATTGGTGACGCTGAGCGTTCCGTTCTTATCCTGATTGGGATGGTTTCTTCGTTCCTGGTTTTCCGTGATTCTTGCGCCGTACATGGAGGCCGTTGAGCGTGAGCGTTGCTGGATAACTCTGGACTTCTTCATCAGCTCGGATGGTAGTGGCTGGCGCGAAGTTCGGCCGGAGCGTCCGTACCCATGGCGGGATGCGAGATAGGGAACTCTACACGGCGATCCCGGTCATTCGTGCCCCCTGGCAAGTCACGAATATCGATCTCTACTCTAATGGCCTACGCCCTACCCACACTACTTCCTGAAGCCCCAACACTTGGCACCACCCCGGTCTGGCGTCCTGGCTTGGGCTCTAAGGCCCCAAGTGGCTCTCCATTCCCAGGCCGGTTCCGAACTCGGCACGAGGGAGCCGCCGGGAGCTTCACTGGTTACTTCCAGGCCCGGCATGTAGATGTTGGGCATTACCCTCACGGCCGATTTCGGCGTACACGGCGCCTTCTGGAATTGGAATGCGGAACATGAGACTAGGGCTCATCTACGTGGTACGAACGCAGTTCTTGTTGCTCGTCGAGAATGTCACATGAAGTAAGCAGCTTGTGAGAGCGACGGCTGTGCTCGGACCCCGGACGCCTTCCTAAGGCACCAGCACGAACGAATTCGCGGGCGCTGCTCCGCGCGTGGTCTGCGGGTTCCCAGCTGTGTAGGTGTGCGCCGAAACGTAAACGGTCACTCCGGCGAACTGCGCGCCTCCCGGCAGGGGCAGCGTGCCCGTGCCCAGGCCTTGGGCGTTCAGGACGCCGGAAAGCCCGGGGCTGGCGGGCCCTATGGTCAGGCGCGAGTAGCGATCGATTTGCAGTGGCAGGCCCCAACCATTGTTGAATGGAATCACACCCGGCAGCGTTCCAAAGGAAGCCACGGCCGAGAAGCCCGCGCCCGGATCGTAGCGGTCGCGCACGTTTATCTGCAGGCTGCCGCCGATCTGCGGCGTGCCCGTGAACGTGATTTGGGCTTGGGCCGCATCCAGGCGCGTGGACCAGGCGATGCAATAGGGTTCGCTCGTGCCCAAGAACTTCTGCTTGGTGAGGCGCACGGTGTACAGCCCGGTCACGCTCGGCACGAACTGCACCAGCTCGAACGGGTTGAACACGCTGGCCGAGGACGCCACCGTCGCCCCGCCGGGATCCTGCACCGTCAGGTCCAAGTCCATCTTCAGTTGATCCGAAGCGAAAGCCGCGTCCGGGTCGCTGAACCACAGCGCCATCACGCGCGCTTCGACGCCTTCGTAGAGCTGAATCTGGCGCGTGTAGACGTTGCCCGGAAAGGAAGCGTTGGTGAAGCTGCCGTTCTCGAACTGATTCTTGGCGATCACCCGCTGCGAGGCCAGGGCATGGATGCCGCCGGCGCCGTCGCGGTCGGAAACCGGCTGCGCGCCTTCGATGTTGTGCCAGGCGCCCACCATCAGCGCGGCCTTCAAGGTCGGCATCGATCCCAAGATGGCCGGGTTGGTGTTGGTGAGCAGTACCCCCACTCCGCACGACAGCGGGCTGGCGGACGAAGTTCCGCCGAAACCTTGCGTGTTCGTGCCGCTGGTGGAGGTGCTGGTGCAGTCGTCGCCGGGACTGGCGATCTCCGGCTTTTCGTGGCCCTCGACCGGGTTGACGAAGGACGAGTAAGACGCCATGAAATCGCCGTTCCAATTGACGTTGTTGCCGTCGTTGTAGGCCCCCGAGCAGGTCATGTTGTAGCCGTTGCCCGGCGAGGTGGCCTGATTCGAGCCACCGCCCTGGTTGCCGTTGGACTTGAACATCATCACGGAGAAATTGCGGATCGTGTAATCGAAGAAGCGATCCAAGAACACGATCGAACCCATGCTGCCGTTCCACCAGGAACAGTTGCCGACGTCGATGCCTTGTTGCAGGCCCCAGGACCAAGCCGTTTGAGCCACTCCGTCCGAGCCACAGCCGTCGGCCGAGTACAGTTGCGGCAGCCCCTTGGCCGCGGCCTGGTGCACGGGACCGTTCATGCAGATGTTGCCGGCCACTCCGCAGGGGTGCGACTGCACACTGTTCGTAGTCATATTGATCACGGGCGGAAGCCAAGCGTGCGTCGTGGTGACTTCACCGCAGTCGTTGACGAGCACTTTGGTGGCTCCGATGGCGCCGCTGATGCCGGAGTCGTGCAACTCGAAGGTGCGCATGGTGCCTTGCGCGTTGACTTGCTCCAGGCCGCCTTCGCTGAAGGCGTAGTAGGCCACATCGACTTCTTCGCGCAACGCGAATGCGGAAATCTCCCCAGCGGGGACGCGCGCGAACACGTCGGGCCAGAAATCGCCCACCAAGGTCACTTCGTGGCCCGCTTCTTGAAGGCGCTGCGCGAACGCTTGGTTGCCGGGCGCAAAGGCAGCGCGCGCGGCGTCCAAAGTCGCTTGGCGGGCCTCGGCTACGATCCACCCGCTCTCGACCAAGCTTTGCATATGGACCTGAAGATCCAGATCCGCGGGCTCGCGCAGCCAGAACACGACGTTGAGGAGTTCGCCGGGCGCGGCGGCCTGCACGCGTTGTGCCAAGTCCTTGGAGAGCTTGCCGCGCGCGGCCAGGGCCAGTTCGCGCTCGCGCACGAACAGTTCGTTGAGGTCAGCGATTGGCCGGCCATGTTGGTCGACGGCGGACCGCATCACGTCTCCCGTGCGCGCATCGAGCCAGCGCGTTTCGACTACTTCGAGCCCAAGCTGCGGCAAGGCATGCAGCGTGCTGGAAAGCGTGGGTTCTGGCTGCTGGGCAGCACTGGACGCGGACAGAATACCGACCAACACACAGGCCAAGGGGGTGCGCATGCATGTATCCTTCCCGGCCAAGGCGAATCGCGCAAGCCCTCTTCTTTGAACCCCCTGCGGACAACCCATGCAAACCAGCGGCGCCGAAGCGACATCCAGCACGAAGGATCAGGGCCTGCTATGGCGCAAGATCTTGCGCGCGGCCTGGCTGTCCATCCTCCTAGGGTTGGCGATCGAGGCGTCCCTGCTAGGTGCCGCGGCTGCGTACGGAACATTCCAAAGCGTGCCGCAGGTGCTGGCGGATTCGCTGCAAAAGGTGTCGTGGTCCTTCCTGGTTTGCGTGGGCCTGGCTTGCGGAAGCGTCGCCGCCAAGGCCGCCCCTGTGATGGGCCTCCTGGGACTGTTGGCGGCCCCGCTGGCCTTCGCCGCATCGCGCGCGCTCCATAAAAGTGCGCAGCACGCCTTGAACGTGGCATCGCAGGCCGGTGTCGGCCCTTCCGTGTGGGCCATTGCCGGACTCAAGGGGCTGGAGTACGCGGCCCTGGGCGCGCTGCTTGGATGGCTGGGCCAGCGCAAGTCCGCCGGCCTGGTGCGCTTTTTGATGGTAGGCCTAGCTGTGGGCCTGGTGTTTGGGGGTGCGATCCTGTGGCTCACCGTGCAGCGCGCCCAGCCCGCCCTCACCACGCCCAGCGTCGTCGTGCGCGGCTTGAACGAGCTGCTCTTTCCCATCGGCTGCAGCTTCGTGCTGTTCGTAACCAGCTCCATCGGAGCCAGCATGCACGCCCGCAAGTAGCACGGCGCGGTTGGTGCGCTACAGATCGTCCGCTTCGTCCGACGCGTGCGGCCCTGACTGGGCCGGGTCTTGATGCAGCGCGCGAGCAAGCGCCCCTTCCGCGGCCATGGGGGACGTGCGCAAATCTTCGCCTAGCAGGCTCGCAGGCACGACCGCCGCTCGGCCGTGCTTGCGGCGCAGCTGATCCAGGCTGGCGCTGACGCGTTCGAGCTTGGCATCGCTGACGGGAGCAGCAGCCGGAACGGCGGAGCGCGCGGCGGGGTCGCCGAGCATCGAGTCGCCGGCGCGCGGCGCGGCGCCAAACCAGCCTGTTTGGCGCGGCGTGCGCACGTCCTCCAGCCCCGAAACCATCAGTCCTAGGAGCCGCATCGGGCCGTGCGGCACGCGCTCGAGCAGATCGCGTCCCAAGGCGTAAATGCGCGGACCCAAGTGCGTG
>JAKFYL010000452.1 GCA_021730845.1 Planctomycetota bacterium
TGCCTTGCGCGACCCAGATCTGGTCCCCGCTTTGAGCGAGTGTCAGGGCGGACTGCAAGCCGTCGACGCCTTGGTGGGCGTTGGCCCAGGAGCTGCCGTCGTTGGCGCCCGTGGTTTGGGCCACATTGACGAAACGTGTGCCGGCCTGGGTTGCCACGGCCAACAGGCTTGCGGCGAGAGCCGTCGAAATGAAATTGCTGGGGAGGTTGCGCATGGGGTTGGTTGCCGGAGAAATCCGTCGAAATCGGAAATTGCCTAGGGAAGAATTCTAGCAGGACTTGGCCACAGCGCTGGGCGTGGCCGGCCTGTTGGTAGGCTTTGTCCCGATATGGCAGAAAGCCCCCTAGCTCGTGTACGGCGTTTGTGCCTGGAACTTCCGGAATCCTGTGAAAAATTCGCCTGGAGCGCGCCCACGTTTCGGGTGGGGCGGACGCAGAAGATGTTCGCCACGTACGCCGACCACCACCACGGTGATCCGCGCTTGACGGTTTGGTGTCACGCGCCCGTTGGAAAACAGGCGGTGCTCGTGGCATCCGAACCGCAGCGTTATTTCCGGCCTCCCTATGTAGGCGTCAAGGGCTGGATCGGTCTGGATCTTGCCAAGTTCACGGACCAGGAACTGCGCCTGCATCTGCGCGAAGCATGGGAGCAAGTCGCGCCGCGCAAATTGCTGCAGGCGATCCAGCCCAAGCCTCCACGAACGCCAACGCAAGAGAAGTCGGCGCGCAAAAAGCCGGCGCTCGAGAAAAAGCAAGCTGCCGCGCGCCGACCTACCCGAGGCTGACTTTCACGGCGCGGATGACGTCGTCGACATCGAGATCGGACAAGTCCGCCGACAGCGGAATCGACACCGTGCGCCGACCGATCTCCATGGACGCGGGAAACTGCTCCGGCTTCCAACCGAATCGATTCTGGTAGTAGGGGTGTTCGGGAACGGCCATGTAGTGCACGCCTACGCCCACGCCATTCTTGGTCATGCGCGTCAGGAATTCGTCGCGCGAAACTTTGGCGCGCATGGGATCGATCAAGAGTGTGTAGAGATGGTAGGCATGACGCGTGCCGGGCGCGGGCGCAAGCGGCGTTTCCAGCGGCAGGTCGGCGAAGGCGCGGTTGTAGCGCTGCCACAATTCCTTGCGCCGCAGCCACCAGGCTTCGATGCGCGGTAGCTGGTGCAGACCCAAGCTGGCCTGCAAATCGGTCATGTTGTTCTTGAAGCCCAGGTCCACCACGGAATAGTGCTTGTAGCCTTCGTCGCCGTAGCGTTTCCAGGCGTCCTTGGACATGCCGTGCAGGGCCAAGATCTTGATGCGCGCCGCGGCGCGTTCGTCCGTGGTCGTGACCATGCCGCCTTCGGCCGTGGTGATGTTCTTGGTGGCATAGAAACTGAAGCAGCCGAAGCGACCGAAGGTGCCCGCCTTGCGGCCCTGGTCCGTGGTTTCGATGGAGTGGGCGCAATCTTCGATGATTTCCAGCTTGTGTTTGGCGGCAATCGCGCCCAGGGCGCGCATGTCGCACATGCGGCCCGCGAAGTGCACCGGCAAGATGGCCTTGGTGCGCGGCGTGACGGCGCGTTCGACGGCGGCCGGATCGATGTTCATCGTATGCCGATCGACATCCGCCAGCACGGGCGTCGCGCCGGCGTGCAAAATGGCGTTCACCGAGGCGCAAAAGGTCATGGGCGTGGTGATGACCTCGTCCCCGGGCCCGATATCCGCGGCCAGGATCGAGAGATGCAAGGCCGCGGTGGCGGAACTGATCGCGACCGCGTGCGGGACACCTATGTAGGCGGCGAATTCGCGCTCGAATCGTCCGACCTTGGGGCCCGTTCCGATCCAACCGCTCTTGAGGCTGGCGACGACCTCGTCAATCTCGGCCTGCTCGATGCGGGGTTTGCCAAACACCAAGAAACGGTCTTTCGGCCGGACAGGTAAGGGATCGCTAGCCATAGAGCGGGATGGTACGCAATGGGCTCGCGGATGTACGTGGCTGTACGGTACCAGGCTCGATTCCCACACCTTCGGTGCCAGGCTCGGGTTCAGCGCCCGTTTAGGGGCGCTGAACCCGAGCCTGGCACCGAAGGTGTGGGAATCGAGCCTGGTACCGTACAGCCACGTACATCCGCGAGCCTACGGCGACAGCGGTACGTTCCAGTAGGCTTCGGAAACGAAGCGTTCCCAGCTCTGCCGCACCTTGCCCAGCGGCACTTCCAGGAGCGGCGACCATTTGGGCTTGTCGGGGCGCTTGAGCAGTCTCAGGCCGGCTTCTTCCGGCGTGCGGTTGGCCTTGCGGCGGTTGCAGCCGGTGCAGGCCAGCACGCAGTTCTCCCAGGTCGTGCGGCCCCCGCGGGAACGCGGCAAGATGTGGTCGATCGACAACTCGCTGGTGGGCGTCTTGTGTCCGCAGTACTGGCAGGTGTGCCGGTCGCGGCGGAACAGGTTGCGGCGCGAAAGTGCCGCCGAGGGTTGGGGCAGTCCGCCGTAGCGCGTGAGCAAGATCACTTCCGGCACGCGGATGTTGAGCCGCACAGTGCGGATGCAGGGCTGGCCCGGATCGACGATCAAGTCGGCCCAGGTCTCAAAAGGGTGGGCTTCGTAGGTCTCGGGCTGAACCGCGCGCGCCGCGCCCGTGAACAGCAACTTGAGCGCATGCCGCACCGGAACCGTGTGGATTGCCATCCACGATTCGTTGAGCACCAGGGTCGGCTGGGAGAGGACGCTCGCCACTTCCATACAGGTCGATCCTAGCCTCATCGGGTCGATTGTCCACGGGACCATAGGGCGGCATCTGTACCCGCATGCCGGCGGCGACCAAGGCCCTTAGGCACAGCCGGGAAAGTCTTTCCCCCCGGCCCTTCGACAAGCGGATTGGGCGTGGCTAGAGCGCGCGGCCAAATAGGCGCGGCGCGGCGCGCCAGACCGTGAAACTCACTTTTTGTGCGCCAAACGAGCGCTTGAAAGACTCGACTCCGGCGTGTCCGCCGCTGGGATTGAAGTCGAAGCGCGAACACCCGCGCTCGCGCGCTGCTTGGAGCATGGCGTGGATCAGAGCGTTGGCCGGCGAGCTGGCCTCGTGGGCCGCCAGCATGGACCCGTGCCACCACACGCAGTGGCGCGGCGCGAAGACGAAGGTCCCCACGGCCGCGAGTTCGCCGGAGGGGGTCCTTGCCCCCCAAAGCTCGCACTGCTGCGAGCGCGCGAACGCGGCAAACAGCGACTTGGGATAGCCGTGCTCGGGGGTCTTGTTCCAGCGCGCCAGACTGTCGAGGTACACCTCGAAGTAGGCGTCGACGTGCTCCATGGACAGGCGTTGCACCACCAGGCCGGCGCGCTCCGATTTGGTCAGGGAATGCTTGCAGCCCTTGGAATAGCCGGCGCGCAAATTGGGTCCCGTTGCCGTCAGGTCCAGCCAGTGCGTGTCGCGCGCGCTGGTGCGCAGCCCCGGCCGCGGCGCCGCGCCGGTCGCATCCGGCAGATCGTTCCACGGATTGCCAAAACACTCGACCCTGCCCAGGGGCGTCTGCGGCAAGCGCTCGAAGAATGCTTCCCAGTCTTGCGGCGTGAGCGCGCGCTCGGCAAGCAGGGGCCCACCGTAGACACCCGGCTGCATGCTGACCGCGCGCCCGAAAACGCCCTTGCGCAGGACCCCCTTGCGAACCAACAGGGGCAACAGGCAGCGTGTGCCTGGCTGCAGCTCGATCCAGACAGCCTTGGGCTCGAAGCGCTGGTCGTACTCGGCCATGCACTCGGCCCACTCGCGGCTGTGAAAGGGCGTGGCGCACGGGCTTTGGCTGGCGCAGCGATCCCATTCGGATGCAGAAGCCCAACCCCAGGGAGATTCGGCGCGCACGGTAGGGGAGCTTTGCATCGTGAGGAAAGGATGTGGGCCGCGGCGGGGTGGGGTCCCATGCAAACCGTCCGCACCGGCCGTATGGTAGCGCGCAAACCATGGAGGTCTTGCTGCGCGCGCTCGAAGCCATCCGCGTGCGTTGGCTTGCGGGTACTCCACGTTACCCAGTGACTTTTGTGGTAGGGCCCCCGCGCTGCGGCACGACCGTAGTGGGCCTGCACCTTCTGCGCGCGCGCCGATTCGCGACGTTTCCCAACGTCGCCAAGGCGCATCCGCGCCGGCCTTGGCTCGCCACGAGACGCGCCCTGGCGCGGTCACAGGGCGGTCCCAGTCGCGAATTCGACTACGCCAACCGCTACGGCCGGGCCGAAGGCGAGCTGGCGCCCAGCGACGGTTGGGACCTGGTCGAGGGTTTTTTCGACAGCTACCGCGAAGCGCGCGCGAACGCTGCGCCGGCAGCGCGCGGCCTGGTCAAGCTCGTGGCGGCCTTCGAGGACCTCTACCAGGCGCCCTTCTTGCTCAAGAACAATGCCAATTCCATGCGCATCGGGGCCCTGGAGCAACTATTTCCAGGTTGCTTTTGGATTCACGTGCGGCGCGCCTACCCAGAGGCTGCCGCCAGCTTGCTCGAGGCCCGCGCTCGGCACGGCGTGCCACTTGGCAAGTGGTGGAGCGCAGCGGCTCCGCAGTTTCTCGGGCGAACATTCTCGGACCCCTTGGAGCAGGTGGCCTTCACCTTGCTCGGTCTGGACCGCTACTTGGAAACCGAGCTCGCGCCGGCAAAGGCCCAGGGCCGCGCCAAGCAGGTCGAGTACGAAGAATTCTGCGCACAGCCGGCGGAGCTCGTCACCTGGCTCGATGCGCGCTACGCGTCGGTCGGCATACAGCCAACGCCCACCGGCTGGCCCCTTCCCGAGCGCTTCGACGCCAGCCTGCTGGCGCCGGCCGCGCGCGGGCCGCTCGAACGTGCGCTGGCCTCCTGGATCGAACGCGCGCGCCAGGAATTGGAGCCCAAAGGACCGGGCCTAGGCTGACGCTGGGGCGCGGCCCGCCCGCAGCCAAGCCACGCGCCGAATCCAGGCGTAGTTTCTGGGCCAACCGCGGCGTAGTCTTTGTGGCGATTGAACGCGCTGCATCTGCTTCCATTCGAGTCCTGGCCAAAGGACGCCAACGGCTTGGCCGCGAAATCCGCGCACGGGTAGGGGCCTTTGAACGCCAAGCAGGTCGGACTCTTTGTCGCTGTGGGCCTCGTGACGTGGCTCTCGATCGGTGTTGCGCGTCGACTCGACGCCGCCGCTCACGTCGAGCGTTCGACCTGGAGCGAACGTCACGATTTGGTGCAGGCCCGGCGTGCGCTGTGCCTTGTTGCTCCCGACCCCATGGTGCGAGGCGCGTGCCAAGGGGCCGTGGAGCGTTTGCGCGAGCGCGGTTGGCAGGTGCAGGTCGCGGACCAACCAAGCAACGAACACAGCCAGGAAGCCGCGCTCAGCATGGCGCTCTTGCTGAGCGACCCCGCTCAGCAAGCGCTGGCCGCGCGCTACGCAAGGGACTGCGCGCTTCCCGGCTTGCCCACGCAGGTTTTGGAGTGGCCGGCGTTCCTCGGCGAACAAGGCGTCTTGGTCGTGCAGCGCGCTCTGCCATCTCTGCCGCGGCAAACCTTCACGTTGGCGGTGGGTGGGAATGCTGCGTCCGTGGCGGCAGCACTCGAGGAACTCGAGCCCTGCGAGCGCGACGCGTGGGCGCAGTGGGACGAACATGGGCTGCTGCGCGGCGGCGCCCTGCATGGCGGCCAGGCGAGCCTGGATTTCCAGCGCAACGAAGCCGCCGTCCCCACGCGCCCAATCCACCAGGCATGGCTCACAGCCCACGTCGGCGCAGGGCTCGACGATGCAGCCGCGCAGAATTACCTCGAGCGCGCATTCGGTGCCGCGCAAGCCGTGCTGGCGTTCGCCGATCCCGAGACCGACCTGGAAGGCCCGATTCCAAGCTTGGACTTGTTCGCAAGTGCCGAAGACTTGCTGTTTCAAGGCGTCACCGGCCTGGCCCACTGCATTCCCCGCGGCAACCGTGTGCGCGCTTGGATCGGTCCGCAGATTCCGGGCGGCTCGCGCCTAGACGACGGGGGCTTCGAACTGGCGCGCTGCTTGGCGCGCGCGCGCCTGGGGCCGCCCAGCAGCGCATGGCTGCTGGAAGGCGTGGCCGCCGACGCCGCCGGGTCCTGGTGGGGCAAGCCCATCGAGGAGTGGTGCAGCCAACTGGCCCCGCTGGCGACTTGGCCGAGCCTGGACGAACTCATGTCGGAAGACAGCTCGGCCGCGCTACTCGAGCACGTGCGCATTCCAGCGCGCGGACTCCTGTTTCGGATGCTGCGGCGGATCTACAGCGACAAGAGCGTGCGCGACATTTGGCAAGGCGCTGAGCCCGGACCCGAGTTAGCCCAGTGGTGGAACACTTGGCTGGAGTCGACTGTAGCGGCCGCGCGCGCGGGCGAGCGCTCCGCGCCGCGCTCCCAGCACTTGCTGCACGCGCCCATGCGCACGGGAGTCGTGCTGCAGTCCGGATCCAGTCCGGCTCCGTGGCAGCGCACGAGCTTTGGTTCGCGCGCCTGTGAGCAGCGATTCGACGAACTGGCGCAACTGGGTGCGAACGCCGTGGCCTTGGAGCTGTTCGCGAGCTTGGAAGGTCCGGCCGTGGAGCTGCCCGGCCGACCGCGGCGCCTGGGACCATTCCTCGATCCCGACTTGGCCATAGCCGCAAGCGTGCATGGCGCGCGCGCGCGCGGCCTAGGTGTGCTGCTGCGCCCGACGATCTACGTTGCGGATTCCGCGGGGCTGGCGGGCATGACGCCGGACGGGTTTCCAGGTGGCTTCGACGAGTGCTTTGCGCGCCTGGAGGGCGCACTCATGCAGTTGGCATTGGTCGGCGAACTGAGTGGAGCGGAAATCTTGTGCCTGGCGGAGAACACTCCCGTGACCACGGCCACGGCTGGACTCGCGACGGGCATCGCGCGCGGAAAGGAGCGCTGGCTCGAGCTCATCGAACGCCTGCGCTTGGCGTTCACCGGCCTCTTGACGTACGGCGCGGATCCGCGCGTGGAGCGCGGCGATGTCGAGTTCTGGGGCGCGCTCGATTTTCTGGGGACGGAGTTGTTGGGGCCGCCGGTGCAGCCACAGCAGCCTTCCTCGCAGCCTGTGCCGGGTGCGCAGCGACCGTCGGATGCAGCGCTCGTTCAGTTCCTGGTCGACGAGCTCTTGAGCGCGATCTTCGATGCCGAGGCCGTCGGCAAGCGCGGTTTGGTGACGGCCATCGGTTTTCCGGCCGCGGCGCAGGCATGGCGCGTTACGGCCGGCCCCTTGGGGGCCCCGGATCCCGCGGAGCA
Source organism: Planctomycetota bacterium (assembly GCA_021730845.1). Classification (GTDB taxonomy): domain Bacteria; phylum Planctomycetota; class UBA1135; order UBA1135; genus JAKFYL01. The sequence goes on from JAKFYL010000452.1 coordinate 7,226, forward strand.
AGCGCGTTTGGCGCACAACTTCGCGGAGGCCGCGCGCCAAGTGCGCGCTTTCGGCCGCGACCTGGCCGGAGTCTATTGGTACGCCTGGCACGTCGATCCCGCGCGTTCGGGCATGCTCGACCGCGGCTGGAGCACGCGCGGCAAGCCTGCCAGTGACGAACTGCGACGGCTGTTCCGCCAACAATGAGCATGAAAGCGCGCCGCCAAGCTTCTCGCGCGGAGAACCGAACCGGGCCTGACGAGCCGGCGAAGGACCAAGACGAGTCGTCGGCGACGATCGCCGGCGCGAGCGAGGCGCCCGATTTGCGCCAAGGCTTGAACCAGTTGCCGGGCATCGGACCGGCGCGCGCCGCAGCCCTGGCGCGCCTGGGACTGGTCCAGTTGCGCGATCTCTTGCTGCTCGTGCCCGCGCGCGTCGAGCGCTGGGAAGGCGCGCTGCCGGTGAGCGCCGCGCGCGAACGCGTTGCGGAAGACGCTCTGGTATGCGTGCGCGTCCGTTCCTGGAAACTGGCCCGCTTCGGCCGCCGTTCGCTGCTGCGCGTGCTGGCTGCGGACGATTCGGGCGAAATCGAGCTTCATTTCTTCAACCAAGCTTGGCTGCGCGAGCGCTGCCTGCCAGGCGCCGAGTTGGCCGTGCTGGGGCGCGCGAAGCCGATCCGGAAGGACGCCACTTTGCCGCCCGTGCTGGTCGTGCGCCGATTGTTCGGCGAGCACGCAGCGGCGCCGCGCGCGGGCGAGCTGGCGCTTTCCTACCCCAGTTGTGAAGGCATCAGCGAATCCTTTCTGGCTCGACTCTGCCGCGACGCGGCGACACGTTTTGCGCACCTGCTCGTGGATCCCGTACCGGCCGCGGACTTGGAGCGCGCGAACGTGCCCAGCCTGGCCTGGGCCGCCGGCCAACTCCACCAGCCTGCGTCCCTGGATGCCTTCGCCAAAGCGCGCGCGCGCGCCGCGATGGAGCCCCTGCTGCACCTCGAGGCGCGCCTGTTCGTGCGCCGCTCCGCGCGCGCGCTCTCGTGCGCTCCCGTGATCGATGTGCCCGATCCCCAGGAATTGCAGGGCGCCTTCGGATTTGCCTTTACCCGCGCGCAGCTGGGCGTGCTGCACGACATGCAGCGCGATTTGTCCAGCGCGCGCCCGATGCGGCGCTTGATCCAGGGCGACGTGGGTTCGGGCAAGACCGCCGTGGGCCTGTGGGCGTGCTTGGCCGTGGCCAAGGCCCGACGCCAATGCGCATTCTTGGCGCCCACGGAATTGCTCGCCGAGCAGCACTACCTGGGTGCGCGCGCGCTGCTGGAGCGCTCGGGCGTGCGCGCGGCGCTCTTGACCGGATCCACGCGCGCCGCCGAGCGCAGCGTTCTGGAGCAAAGGCTGCGCTCGGGCGAACTGCAAGTCGTGTTCGGCACGCATGCCTTGCTTTCGGAGCGCACGCGATTTGCGCGCCTGGGACTAGCCGTGATCGACGAACAGCATCGCTTCGGCGTCATGCAACGGGCGCGCTTGCTGGAGAAGGGCCTCGACGCCCACGCGCTGTGGATGACGGCCACGCCCATCCCGCGCACCTTGGCGCTGTGCATGTACGGCGACCTGGATGTCAGCGTAATCCGCGAATTGCCGCCCGGGCGCGGCACGCTTTCCACCGAGTGGCTGCGCGGCGCGCGCGCCCGCCATCCGTGGAAGCTCGTGCAGGAGCGCCTGGCGCGCAACGAACGCGTCTACTGGGTCGTGCCGCGCATCGATGCCGGCCCCTGTGGTCAAGCGGGAGCGGTCGCGCGCCACGCAGCGTTGTTGCGCACGCCGAGCGTGGCGGCCTTCGGCGTCGAGCTGGTGCACGGCCGTCAGAACGCCAGGGAGCGCAGCGCGCGGCTCGAGCGCTTTCGGCGCGGCGAGGTGCAACTCTTGGTGGCGACCACCGTGATCGAAGTCGGAGTCGACGTGCCCGAGGCTACGGCCATCGTGATCGAGGACGCCGGGCGGCTGGGCCTGGCCCAATTGCACCAGTTGCGCGGACGCGTGGGGCGCGGAGCGCTTCCCAGCGTCTGCTATCTGCTCGGCGACGCGCGTGCCGGCGAGCGTCTTGCGTTGCTCGTGCGCGAGCGCGATGGGTTCGCGGTCGCCGAGGAGGACCTGGCGCGCCGCGGCATGGGCGACTTGCTCGGTTTGCGCCAAGCGGGCGCGAGCTGGAATGCGCTGGCGTACGCGGCCGGCGACCCCGGAATTTGTGCCAGCGTGCGCCATTGGATTGCAACGCAACCAGGCCTGGTGGCGTTCTACGCTACGGCCCAGCCGCCGCGCGCTTGGGTGCAGCCAAGGCCCATGGCGCACTCGCCAAGGCCGGCCGCCATTTCGGGCGTACCCGGCTCCGACTTGGGTGGGTAGCCTGTGGAGCGCGCAAGTGCCGCCCAGCAATGACCCATAGCCACAGCATACGAGCTTTGTTCCTTGCACCGCTGCGGGTTGGCGCAAGCCTGGTACTTTGGTCCAGCCTTGCCGCGGCCCAAATCAGTTTGCCGAACTCGGGTGCCGCGCCCCAGGACAACAAGCCGCCCGCGAAGCCTGCGTCAACTACATCCGGCGTGCAAAGTGGCGGAACCGTCAAAGGCGACGATCTGGGAATCAAGCCCAACGCTGCGCCGTCCAAGGCGCAAGGTCAGCCGCGGCCCGACTTGATCTTGCCCAAGCCCGCGCCGAAGCAGACCGGCCCCGATGCGAGCGCCGCTGCCGGCTCTGAACCCGCGCCCAAAGCGGACGCGCCCGCCGCCGGTGAACGCGCGCCGAACGACGAGCCCAAGTCCTTTGCGGCGGAGTCCGCGCCCGCCGCCGGGAGCCTGGCTGGCATGGTGTTGGCCGAGGTGCGAAGGCTCAAGGACTGCAGCGCACCCATGATCACTGCCGCTGCCAGCACGCTGTTGGAACTGGGCGAGCCAGGCATGGCCGCCGCGCGCAGAGCCCTGGACGATACGCATGCGCCCTGCGTGGTCCTGGGCGCGCGGGTCTTGCTGGCTAGTAAGGAAGCACGCGAGTTCGAGCGCATCGTGCGGCGCCTGGAAGGCACGCCGCCGCCTGGAGCCGGGGCTGTGATCCTGCCTTTGCTCGTCCAACTGGAACCCGCGCGCACGACTCCGCGGCTGCTGGCCCAAATGCTTGGCCACACCCAAGCGCCCGTGCGTGTTGCCGCTCAGCACGAACTGGAAGCATTGCCGCCGGACCAGTTGGTCGCGGTCCTGCCGCTAGCGCTGGAAAGCAAGAGCGCGGATGGCCGTTTGCGCGCGTTGAAGCTGGCCAGTGCGCTCGGCCCCGAATCGGCCGGCGAACTCTTGTTGCCGCGCCTCAAGGACAAGTCCGGCGCGGTCGCCGCCCAGGCAGCCAAGTTGTTGGCGCGCGTGGAAAGCCCCAGCGTCGCCGCGGAACTGCTGCGCCGGGCGTTTGCCGATGCGTGGATCTTGCGCGAGCACGCCTATGCCGTGCTGGCTTTGATCGAGCGCGAGGAGTGGCTCGCGCAACCGATCTTGCTCGACGCCCACGCCCAGCCGCTGCTGGGCGGGCTCAAATCCAGCGACGCGTTCGTGGCCGGCACCTGTGCTTGCGCTTTGGCGGGCATCGGTTTTCGAACTCCCACCGGGCGCGACCTGGCTTGGTACGAGGAAGAAATCCCGACCGCCTTGGTGCGCGTGGTGACGGCGCGTGATTTCCATCCGGACCTGGAAGGGCTGCGCGAGATCGCGGGCCGCCGGCTGGCGCTGATCAGCGGCGAAGCCATGGGCTCCGACGGTCCGGCTTGGGCGCAGTGGTGGCTCGACGAAGGCTCCGTATTTCGCGCTCGGCGCGCGAGTTTGGACACCGACGAGAGCGCGCGGTCGAGCTTGCGCGTGCAATTG
>JAKFYL010000314.1 GCA_021730845.1 Planctomycetota bacterium
CCACGGGCTCGTCAGCGCGATGGCGGCCAGCCACAAGAGATCGTAGAAGGCATGCAGGGTCGCACGGGCCAGGCCCGGATACGCGTCGCTGCGAATGGGCGCGGGCAGAGAGCCCGTTGCGCTGCTAGCTTTGGCGCTGCCGGCCTGGGCGTCTTCGCTCAAGCCTGGCCGTGGCACTTCTTGAATTTCTTGCCACTGCCACAGGGGCAAGGATCGTTGCGTCCTGCTTCCGCCGCGCCAGCCTGGCTCGGACCCTTGCCTACCGGCATGGCACGGACCGGAGCCGGAATGGCTTTTTGCGCCGGCGCGGCCTTGGGCGACTCGGCGCCGGACTGCGTAGACGGGGGCTTGGCTGCCCCATCGTCCGCGGCCGCGGTCGCTTGCGACTCGGTCGATGTGGGTGAGCCCGCCACGGCCGCCGCGCCCTGGGCGGCGGGTCCTTGTTGCCGCTTCTTGGCTTGTTCGATCGCTTCGAGCCGGCGCTTGAAGTCGAACGCGTTGGAGGCCCCGACAGCCGGCACGGAAATCGTGCGCCGTGCCGGAGCCGGCCCCGTCATGCCGCGCGGCGCGGGCAAGGGCGGAACACCGCCCGAGGTGCTCGACGAGGCGCTCTTGACGCGCATCGTTCCGGTAGCCGCGACGCCAGTCGTCGCATCAGCCGTGCTTTCGGCGCCGGTAGCGCCCCGCGCCTCGGCCCCCGGCGCAGGCGCCGTGGCCACCTTGATGCGCAGGATCAAGCTCGACACTTCGTCCTCGACCGCGGCCAAGAGGCTTTGGAACAAGGCGAAACCTTCGCGCTTGTACTCGTTCTTGGGATCGAGCTGGCCGTAGCCACGCAGCCCGATGCCGGTCTTGAGCGCGTCGATGGCGAACAAGTGATCCTTCCAGCGCGAATCGATGGCATTGAGCATCAAGTACTGCTCGATGCGGCGGGCAAGCTCCGCGCCAAAGGACTTCTCGCGCTCGTCGTACACGCCGATCGCCTTGTCGTAGGCCGCTTGCGTCGATCCGTCCTTGTCGACCGCGGCCCTGGCCGGGGCCGTTTCGAGTTCGAAACCGAACGTGCGCAACCACCAGCCGGCGAAACCCTCCGGGTCCCCCAAATGCGCCGAGGATCCGCGCTCGATCGTCGCCGAGATCATCTTCTCGACTTTGGGCCTCAGGTCGCGCATTTCCAGCACGTCTTGCCGGACGGTGTAAATGGTCTTGCGCTGCTGATCCATCACATCGTCGTACTCGAGCAAGCTGCGGCGGATTTCGAAGTTGTAGTCCTCCACCTTGCGCTGGGCCCGTTCGATGGCGCGCGTGACCATGCGCGATTCGATCGGAATGCCCTCTTTCATGCCCAAGCGTTCCATCGCGTTGGTGACCCAATCGCGGTAGAAACGGCGCATCAAGTCGTCCTGCAACGACAGAAAGAAACGCGACTGACCCGCGTCGCCTTGGCGGCCGGATCGACCACGCAACTGGTTGTCGATGCGCCGTGCCTCGTGGCGCTCGGAGCCCAGCACGTACAACCCGCCGACCGCTAGCACCGAGGCTTGGTCGCGATCGCATTGGGCGCGCACTTGGGCGCGCACGGCGTCGATTTCGTCGAAGTGCGCCGGATCTCCCTCGGTCAGCTTGCGCTCGGCCAGGGCTTGGCGCAGCCGGTGCTCGAAGTTGCCGCCGAGCTTGATGTCGGTGCCGCGCCCGGCCATGTTCGTGGCCACGGTGACCGATCCCAGCGCGCCGGCCATGGCCACGATGGAGGCCTCGCGTTCGTGGTTCTTGGCGTTCAGGACTTCGTGGCGCACGCCCCGTTGCTTGAGCACGCCGGACAAGAGCTCGCTCTTTTCCACCGATGTCGTACCGACGAGCAGCGGTTGACCCGTGGCATGCACGCGCGCGATCTCGTCACCGATCGCATTCCACTTCTCTTTCTCGGTGCGATAGACCACGTCCTCGGAGTCTTCGCGCGCGACTTTGACGTTGGTCGGAATCGTGACCACGTCCAGCTTGTAGATCTTGTGGAACTCGTTGGCTTCGGTCAGCGCCGTACCGGTCATGCCGGCCAGCTTGGTGAACAAGCGGAAGTAGTTTTGGAACGTGATCGTGGCCAGGGTTTGGTTTTCCTGGCGCGGCGGAATGCCTTCTTTGGTTTCGACGGCTTGGTGCAAACCGTCGGACCAACGCCGCCCGGCCATCTTGCGGCCCGTGAACTCGTCGACGATCACGACCTCGGGTTGCCCGTCTTCTCCGGGATCGACCACGTATTGGTCGTCCTTGAAGTACAGGTGGTGGGCGCGCAAGGCGTTCTCCAGGAAGTGCGGCCACTCCTCGTTGCCGGGCGTATAGAAGCTGTCGACGCCGATCTTTTTCTCGGCCGCTTCGATACCCGCTTCCAGGAGCGAAACCGTGCGCTCTTTCTCCTTGACTTCGAAGTGTTGGTCTTTGACCAGCGTGCGCGCCACTTGATCGGCGATGCTGTACTTCTCGCTGGATTGCTCGGCCGGGCCAGAGATGATCAGCGGGGTTCGCGCTTCGTCGACCAAAATCGAGTCGACTTCGTCGATGATGGCAAAAGCCAAATGACGCTGCACCTGGTCGTCCACGCGCGTCTTCATGTTGTCGCGCAGGTAGTCGAAGCCGTACTCGTTGTTCGTGCCGTAGACGATGTCGCTGGCGTAGATGGGCTTGCGCTCGAAGGCCCCCATCGAGGACTGGATGGAACCGCTCGAGACGCCCATGTAATCGTAGATGGGCTTCATCCAGGCACAGTCGCGGCGCGCCAGGTAGTCGTTGACCGTGACCAAATAGACGGGCTTGCCGGCCAGGCAGTTCAGGTACAAAGGCAGCGTGGCCACCAGCGTCTTGCCTTCGCCGGTCGACATTTCCGCGATCTTGCCTTCGTGCAGCACCACGCCGCCGACGATCTGCACGTCGAAGTGCCGCAGCCCCAGGGTGCGCCGGCTGGCCTCGCGCACCAGGGCGAAGGCCTCGGGCAGGATCTCGTCCAGGGTCGACTTCCCTTCGGCCAGAGCCTGCTTCCACTGGGCCGTGAAGGCTTTGAACTCGTGGTCAGCCAGCCCCTTGGCCCAAGCTTCCAATTCGGCCACCTTCTGCACGATGGGCACGAGCTTCTTGACTTCGCGTTCCGTATGCGAACCGAAGGTGCGCTTGAGCATGCGCCCCAGGCCCTCGCCCAGGTTCGAGAACTTGTCGCTAACTCTGTCCCAGTCCATGCGTTGGCGGTGGCTCGAAAAGCCCTTTGCAGGCGGTGCCTTGGATCGTACGCCGCGTGGCCCGAGGGTGAATGTGCCGGCGCTGCGCTCGCGGGAACCGCAGGGGAAGTCCCCGCTGTCATTCCTTGCGATCACCCCTTTTAGCCCAGACTCGGCTGCGCCAATAAGGGGGCACTATTCAACAGAGTTTGGCGGCCGAAGGGAAGCGCCGCCGCTGGCGCCATGGAAAACCGCGCGCTGTCTGCCCGCGGGCGCCCCCCCTCGAGCAGCGCCGCAGGTTGCAGCGCTGCGTTCGTTGGACTTTTCCGGCCTAGGACTTTTCCAGCATGCGCCGAATGAAAGCCAGCAGCACGTCGCGCGTGTAGGGCTTGCGCAAGCAGCCGATCAGCTTGGAAAGGCTGCCCAGATCGATTTCGGAGGCCGTGGCCATCATCACGGGTACTTTGGCCCACTGGGGCCGCGCGCGGATCTTCTCCAGCACCTCGCGTCCACCCAGTCGCGGCAATTCCAGATCCAAGACGATCAAGTCCGGCAGGGGACCGCGCTCCAGGCTGGCCAGCACGTCCTCGCCCGTGAGTGCGATCTCGACCGCGTATCCTCGGCCGCCAAGCAGCGCTGCAAGCCCCAGCGCAACGTCCTTTTCATCGTCCACGACCAAGATGCGCTCGCGCACTGCATTGTCGCGTTCGATGTGACCCAAGCTCTCGCACAGCTCGCGCAGCTGGCCGTAGGTCGGCAGGCCCGCTTGCTTCCAGGCGCTTTCGATGGCGTCCTTGAGTTCGCGGTTGAAAACGCGCAGCTCTTGAAAGCGCTCGTAATCGGGCATGCCTGGCCGCACGTCCAAGTTGTCGTGGGTATCGACGCTGAAGAAATACTCACCCGCGATCAGGTATTCCTGCACCACCAATTTCATGTGCTGGTAGCGATGGTTTCCCAGTCGCAGCGCGTAACGATTGGTGCGCTGGCTGTTGGTCTCGCGCGGGACTTCGAAGGCCGCGAGTACTTCGTTCCATCCGCGAGCGGCGTCGAACGCGGTGCGATCCAGCCGCGGTTCCACTCCGCAGTCTGGTGGATACGCCAGCTCCAAGTACAGTTCCACGGCCCGACGTAGGTGGAACGCAGTAAGGTGCTCGAGCCGCATGGCGACAAGGTGTGTTCCGCTCGTGCGCGAGCGGGGCTAGGCTCCGGCCAGGGCGCGCGGGTTGTCGAAGCTCCCGATCCACTGCTCCAGGTCCGCAATGCAGGCCTGGTCCAGTGCGTGTTCGATGGCCTGCGCCAAATTCCCGATCGCGCTGGGATCGGAAAAATTCGACGTGCCAACCTGCACGGCGCGGCAGCCAACCACCATGAACTCCAGCGCATCGTCCGCGCTGGCAATGCCGCCGCACCCGATCACGGGGATCTTCACCGCCTTGCAGCACATCCAAGCCTGGCGCAAGGCCACCGGTTTGATACCCGTGCCCGAGTACCCCCCCTGCACCGTGGCCAGCGCCGGTCGACGCGAGCGCCAGTCGACCTTCATACCCAGCAGCGTGTTGACGGCGGTGATGCCGTCCGCGCCGGCCGCTTCCACGGCACAAGCGATCGAGGCGATGTCGCTGACATTGGGCGAGAGCTTGGCGAACAAAGGCTTCTTGGTGGCAGCCCGCACGCGCCCGATCGCGGCCGCGGCCATGCGCGCATCCGTGGAAAAAGGCAAACGGCCGCCGCCCACGTTGGGGCACGACAAGTTGACCTCGAGTGCATCCACGGCCGCCTCGCCATCCAGACGCGCAGCCAGTGTTCCGAAATCTTCCACGCATTCGGCGCCGATGTTGGTCACCACCAGCGTGTCCAAATCGCGCATGCTCGGCAGGATCTCGCTCAGGTAGTACTCCAGCCCGCGGTTCTCCAGTCCGATCGAATTGAGCAGCCCGGCTTCGGTCTCGGCCATGCGCGGCATGGGGTTTCCGGGCCGGGGCTCGAGCGTCACGGTCTTGGACACCCAAGCTCCCAAATGCCTGGGGGGGCACATGAGCGCCATCTCGCGACCATGCCCATAGGTCCCCGATCCGCTCATCACGGGATTGCGCAAGACCAGTGGACCCAACTGCACCGACAAACGAGCCATGCTTTTGATCGAAGGCGCTGGGAGCCTACTGCCGCGTCTGGCGGCTCACAAGCCGGCGGTCCATTCCCCCTCGTCCGCTGCGCCCCAAGCCGCAACGAGCCCGCGCGCCTAGTCCGGCGTCTCTAGTCCGGCGTCTCTAGTCCGGCGTCTCTAGTCCGGCGTCTCTAGTCCGGCGCCCGTTGATCGGCGCCGCCGCGCGCTGAACCGGGCAGGCTTGCCAGGAGCAGGCACACGGCGCCGACGGTGATGCACGAGTCGGCCACGTTGAACGTCGGGAAGTGGTAGTCCCAGCGGTAGAAGTACACGTCGATGAAATCGCGCACGGCACCGAAGGGATGGCCCTTGGAGCGACTTTCCTCGAACAGGTTGTCGTACAAATTGCCTGCGGCGCCGGCCAAGATCAGCACGAACGCGGCTGCATTCCAGCGCGCCCCCAAGGGGCTGCGCACGACCAAGTAGACCAAGAAAAATACGGCGACGGCGCGCGCGCCGATCAGCAAGTACGGCGGAACGTGAATGCCCCAGGCCATGCCCTGGTTGTAGGACAGCATGCAACCCAGCCACTGGCCGATCACCGGGTAGCGATAGTGACCGTGGCGATCGTAGCCGGCGCCCGCGGGCATCGTGTCCATCCACGCGAACGCGTAGTGTTTGGAAGCCAGGTCAAGCGCAATCAGGGCTAGCACCGCGCACAATCGCATACCGATCGTGCCGGCCGAAGGGCGCGAAGCGGCGCCCGAGTCAATTCGAGATTGCATGGCAAGGCACGCGGCTTACTGCGCCCTTCTTGGTAAGGCCGGCAGCGCCGGCAGCCCCGGCAGTCTTTGGGGGCCAGACCCGATGCTGCAACACTCCTGCCTTCATAGATTGCCGCGCTCGAACTCGCGCTGGCACTTGATGCAGTAGCGCGCGTGGGGCATGGCCTTGAGTCGATCCTTGGCGATGGCTTCGGCACAGCCCTCGCATTGGCCAAAGCTGCCCGCATCGACGCGCTCGATGGCGTCCATGACTTCGCGCAGCGTGGTTTCGTCCCGTTCCAGGAGTTCCAAGTTGAACTCCTGGTAGTAGCTGTCGGACGTATCGGTGGCGCGCGGTTCGGAAGAATCCTGGCCGCTGTTGCCGCCTAGTGCTTCTTCATGAAGCTGCGTGAGGTCGCCTGCGAGCAGCTCCTGGGCGCGGACCAGATGGGACCTGAACTCGTCCAATTCCTTGGCGGATAGCTTCTTGAAGGGCATCTGGAATCTAGGGAATCCTAATGACGGCCGTGGCTGTGGTTGCAGGGCCACCCTGCAGCAGGAAGAGTGCTGCCAGGGCGCTTTGGAGGGTGGAGTACTCTAGCGACAGCCCCTGCGACGTCAACGAATGCTGCCCTGGGGCCCATCCATGGGGAGCTTGCACGCGCTCCCCAAGGGGCACTTCGCAGCAAAAGTTCCTGGCGGCGCGGCTTGCTTGACCGTAGACCGTCTGGCGAGACTAGCGCCATGGCGCAGCTTTCGCGCGCGGCCAAAGGCCAAGCAACGCCGGCCCACGAGCCGAGCCCACGTCCGGCGCGCATTGCCGGTCTGGGGCCGTGGAGTACGGCTCTGGCCGAGTACACGACGGCCCTGCGCGTCGAGGCGGGACTGGCGCGCTCCACCCTGGCGGCCTACACCAGCGACCTTTCCTTGGCCATCGACTGGCTGGTCGAGCGCGGTCTGGGTGCGCCGCAACGCGTTGCCACCGAGGACGTCGTCGCGTGGCTGGCCGCACGACGCGCGGCGGGTTGCGCCGAATCCACGCTGGCGCGCAATTTGACCGCGCTGCGCACCTTCTTCGCTCACTTGGCTGCCGAGGGTGACTTGGCGCGCGATCCCTGTGCGCTCATTCGCGCGCCCGTGCTCGCCAAGTACTTGCCGCGGGTGCTCGACAGCCAGCAGGTCGAGCGGCTCTTGCAGGCCCCCAAGGAACAAACCTGGTCCGACGTGCGCGACCGCGCCTTGCTAGAAACTCTGTACGCCACCGGAGCGCGCATCAGCGAAGTCGTCGGCTTGCTGACGGACGCACTCGAACCCAGCCTGCGCGTGCTGCGCTTGACGGGCAAGGGCGGCAAGTCGCGCCTGGTCCCCTGCGGTGAGCCGGGACGCAAAGCGCTGGCGGCGTGGATCGAAGGTCCGCGCGCCGCCCTCGCTGGCGCGCGGGATCGCCGCGAAGTGTTCCTGACGCGCGCAGGGCTGCCGCTAGACCGCACCAACGCCTGGCGCAGGGTCAAGCTGGCTGCGCTGCGCGCCGGCATCGGTGCGCGCGTCACTCCCCATGGACTGCGACATTCCTTTGCGTCGCACATGCTCGAAGGCGGCGCCGACTTGCGCAGCGTGCAGGAAATGCTGGGACACGCATCTTTGGCCACGACGCAGATCTACACCCACTTGGATCGAGAGCACCTGTTAGCCTTGCACCGACTGAATCACCCTCGCGGCTGAGCCAAACCATGAAAAAACTCCTCGCGCTGCTCGTGTTCGCGGGCCTAGTGTGGTTCTTCCTCAACTCGGCGGAAGACGGCGCGCCTTCGATCCTCGAGCGCTGGAGGGGCGATGGCAATTGGCTGGCCAAGGAACCCTTGCCGCCCGGCCGGCAGGTAGCGGTCGTTGCCGACCCCGCACAAGACGCCAAGGACACCGCGCAAGCGAAGGGTGACTCTCCGCCTGCCGCAGTCGATGGCGTGGAGCCGCCGGACGAAGACAAGCTGCAGGCCTTCGGGTCCAGCCGCGAGCGCGGTCTGCGCATAGTGGACATCGACGGAAATCCAGAGGACGGTGTGCGCGTGGAATTGGTGGCCCAAGACAACGACTTGAGTGCCATCCAAGTGCAGCTCAGTACGCGCGATGGCGAACTCGAACCATTCGCAAAACCTGGGCGATTGCGCGTGGACAAGCGCGATTGGATCCACCTGGGCGGTGCCGGCGAAATCCTCGGTTCGCTGTCGCCCGATGCCCCGCTGCTGGTGGTGGCCAAGAAAATCCGCGTTTCCGGCACCGCGCTCGACCACAAGAACGCGCCCATTTCCGGGGCACAGGTACGCGTGTATCTACCTCTGGCAACCGCGGGAGCCGAGCTGAAAGTGCCTTTGGCCGCGCGCGTGGAACAATCCGCCCAGACAGACGAGGCGGGCGAATTCCGCTTCGAATCCGTGCCCTGGACCCCGTACACGCGCTTGGAGGTCAGCGCGCCGGGATTCGAGCTGCACGTGCAACGCCTGGAGCGCCTGCGCAGCTCGGGCTATGAATTGCGTTTGGCGCGCCAGTAGGCGCAAGCCACTTTGGGGAGAGCGGCTAGTAGCTTTCTTCCGGTGCGGGAAATTCGCCCGACTTGACGTCGCGGATGTAGTGCTCGAAAGCGTTTTGCATTTCGCGCCCGACCTCCGCGTAACGCCGGACGAAGCGCGGGTGGAACCTGGTGTACAACCCCAGCATGTCGTGGCTGACCAGGATCTGTCCATCGCAACCGGAACCGGCACCGATGCCGATCACAGGCACTTCCACGGAAGCCGAGATTTCCTCGCCCAGCTTGGCCGGCACCTTTTCCAGAACGATCGCAAAGACACCGGCACGCTCCAACTCCAGCGCGTCGCGGCGCACCATGTCTGCCTCCTCGGTCGAGGTCGCGCGCACTTGGTAGCTGCCGAACTGGTGGATCGACTGCGGCGTCAGCCCCAAATGCCCCATGACCGGGATTCCCACTTCGACTAGCCTCTGGATCGTCGGGCACTGCACCAGACCGCCTTCGAGTTTGACCGCGCCGACGCCGGTTTCCTTGATCATGCGGCCCGCGTTGCGCAGGGCCTCGTCGGCGTTGACCTGAAAACTCATGAAGGGCATGTCGGCCACTACCAGGGCGCGCGTGACTGCGCGGGCCACGATCTTGGAGTGGTACAGCATCTCCTCGAGCGTCACCCCCACGGTCGTGTCTGCGCCCTGCACGACCATGCCGGCCGAATCCCCCACCAAGATCACGTCGATGCCCGCCTTGTCGAGCAATTCGGCCATGGAAAAGTCGTAGGCCGTCAAAGCTGTGATTTTCTCGCCGCGCTGCTTTTGCTCGCGCAAACTCTTGGTGGTGATGCGGCGCGGGGACTTGGGAGAAGAGGCGGGCTCGGTCGACATGCCTGTTGCGATTGCGTGTGGGACGGATTCGGTTCAGCCGACGGGCCCGGTCTGGGCCAGCAGCTTCGCGCAATTGGCACCGTCCAAAGCCGCGCTCATGATGCCACCAGCGTAGCCTGCACCCTCGCCCAGCGGATACAAGTTGGAAAAACCCAGGGCCGCGCGCGTGTGTTTGTCGCGCGGCAGTCGCACAGGACCGCTGCTGCGCGACTCCAGCCCCACGAGCACGCCGCTGGGTCCGCAAAAGCCGGGCAGCTGGCGCTCAAACGTCGCCAAACCGCGGGCAATCTGGGCCACGATCCAGGCTGGCAGCAAACGATCGAGGCGGGCCGGCACGCAACCAAAGGGCCAAGTCGTGCGCGCAAGGCTCGCGCTGACGCGGCCGGCAAGGAAGTCGTCGGCTGCCTGGGCTGGAGCGGTCCAGTCGCCGCCTCCAGCCGCGAAAAACTGAGCCTCGAGCTGGCGCTGGTAGCTCACGCCGTCGAAGGGGCCGGGCCCGAACTCGCGCGCCGAGAGTGTCGTGACGATGGCGCTGGTGGCAAAGGAGCTGGAGTGCTTGGAATTGCTCATGCCGTTGGTGCACAAGAGGCCGGCCTCGTTCACGCTGGCCACGATGCGACCGCCGGGACACATGCAAAAGGTGTACACAGCGGGCTGATCCGCGCCGCCGCGCGCGAGCAAGTTGTAGCTGGCTGCGCCCAATTCCGGCACCGGCCCGCCGAAACGGCCGCTGTCGATCAGCTCTTGCGGGTGCTCGATGCGCAGCCCCAGTTGGAACGGCTTGGACTGGAAGACGACGCCGCGCGAGGCCAGTAGCGACCACGTGTCGCGCGCGCTGTGACCGCAGGCCACTAGCAGCGCGCTGCACGGAAAATCCCCGCGCGGCGTGCGCACGGCGACAACGCGCTGTCCTTTGGCATCGGCGGCAAGCACCAAATCGTCGATGCGCGTGTCGAACAAGAACTGCACGCCGCGTGCCTCGAGTCCCGCACGCATCACCGGCAAGATCTTGTGCAGCCGGTCGGTGCCGATGTGCGCCAGGGAGTCGTAGGCGATGGCCGGCGGTGCGCCGCAGCGCACGAGCTCTAGAAGCAGCGGCAGTTCCAGCGGGTCGTCGACGCGGGTGTAGATCTTGCCATCGGAATAGGTGCCGGCGCCGCCTTCGCCAAACAACAAGTTGCACTCGGGGTCGAGTTCGCGCCGGCGGTGGAACTGCGCCAGTCGCCGCGCGCGCGGTTTGAGCTCGCTGCCGCGCTCGAACACGGTGCACGCAATCCCGTTGGCAGCCAGAATAAACGCGGCAAACAAGCCGGCCGGACCGCTGCCCAAGATGGCGACCGGCGCGTTGTGCGGTTGATCCCAGTACGGCGCCTTGCGCTCGCACTCCAAGCGACCGGGCGGCGAAGGTTTCATGGCGTGGCCCGCCTTGGCAGCGCGGGCAAGTTGGGCGCTGCGTACACCAGGCGCTAGGACGAGATCCACATGACAAGTGAACTTGAGCCTGCGCGCGCCTTGACGCCGCCTGGCATCCGGGGC
>JAKFYL010000389.1 GCA_021730845.1 Planctomycetota bacterium
GGGGTCGGCCTATGGCGGGGAAAAGGGCGCCCACGACTTCAACGCGCGCTACCGCTTCCTCGAACCGAATTGCCTGTCGATCACGACTTCCGAGAACCAGCGCACGCGCCTGCGCGGTCCCAAGGGCGATTTCTTGATCGAAAGCGACGGTCGCGTCGTGCGCCTGGAGGGCCGCGATTTCCAGGAGGACCTGCGCGAACTCGACGAACAAGCCTCGCTCTCGCGCACTTTTTCCAAGCTGACCGATCCGGCGCGCATGCGCCTGACCAAACTCGAAGCCCCCGCTCGCGGCCCCGACCACTTGCCGGGCACCAAGGCCATGCAGGATCTGGTTGCGAGCCTGGATTGGCTGCTCCTGGAGAGCCCGGATCTGGCTTACTCCAAGACTCCGCGCCAGCGCCTGGAAGCCCACGTCGGCCTGGACCGCGAGAGCGCGCTACCCGCGCTGGTGCTTTTCCTGGAGATTTCCACTCCCCCCGAGGAGCGAGTGCTTTTCGCGCAACTCTTGCGGCTCAAGAGATGGGAGACCATCGAGAACCGCTTGGTGCCGCTGGAAGTGCGCGCCTTCGCGTCCGACCCCACAAAGATCCCTTTTGGATTCGATGACCGCCCGCACCTGGACTTGTGGCTCGATCCCAAGAAGTCGCGCTTTTTTGCGCCCTTGAAAGAGTCCGACTTCGTGCCAGCGCCCTAGCGCTGCTCGAAGCCCCAAGGCGCTAACGTTTCGGCCGGCTGTGCGGGTTCGGGTCGGGACTCATACCCGGCTCCAAATCGACGCCCACCGCGTCCGCTACCCGATTGATGTAATTGAAATAGGCGATGACCTGGATGGCGTGCTGGATCTGTTCGTCGCATAGTCCCAGCTCGCGCAGCTCTTCCAAGTCACCGGGCACCATGTCCGCGGGGCGAGCGGTCAGTTTCGCGGCATAGGCGCACAAGGCCCGGTCGCCGGCATCCATGGCAGCCCTGGTCCAATCGTGCGTCAGCTGCGTCAGCCACGCTTCGCGCGCGGATTCTTGTTGGTCCCGGACCTCGGCACGGAGGTCCGCCAGATGGGCCTCGAGTCAATAGTGGCAGCGATTGGTCTGGCTCACGACTACGGCCAGCAATTCGCGTTGACGCCGCGTCAAGGCGCCGGGGCCGAGCATGACGACCTTGTACAGTTCCAGCGACTGCTGCATGGCCGGCGGATGCAAGCTCATCGCGCGCACGATGTGAAACACCTTGCCCGCGCGGGCGATGGCCGCGTCGTAGACCTGTTTGACGAGACCCGTCGCCTGCTCGGGCGAGATGCTTTGGATCCACATGCCCGGCTACGCCTCCATCAAGACTTGCGCAAGAATGCGCGTTCGAGTTCGTGCAACGTGAAGCGCACGCGCGTCGGCCGGCCGTGCACACAGGTTTGATCGCTTTCCAGCGCGCGGCCGCGCTCGATCAGGCTCGCCATTTCGGCCGCGCTCAATGCATCTCCCGCCATGACCGAGGACCGGCAAGCCGTACGGTGCAGGACTTCCTCCAAGAGTTCCAAGACTTGCGGGGAACGGCCGCGCGCTGCGATGGCATCCAAGATGCCGCGCACGATCTGGGCCGGCCGCGGACGCGACAAGCAAGCGGGCAAACCGTGCACCGCTAGAGTCTTTTCTCCAAAACGTGCCAGCAAGACCCCCACTTTGGCCAGATGCTCGAAGTGCTCCTCGATCGCCACGGCTTCATCCAGGGACACGTCCACCAATTCCGGCACCAACCGGCGCTGCACTTCGAGCGTGCCGTTCTGGAAATCGCGCTTGAGCGTTTCAAAGGTCACGCGTTCGTGCAAAGCATGCTGATCGATGACCTCGAAACCATCGAACAGCGCGCGCACCAGATAGGTCTTGGCGATCTGGAGGCACGGGCCAAGCCCCGCTTCGCCGGCGTCGCGAGCATCGCCGGCGGCCTGCGGCAAGCTCGCAGCAGATCCGGTCGCCGCAGCGTAGCCCGGCTGCGCTTCCTTGGTCGCCGCCGCCTGGTTCGGCGGCAGCGGCAAGTCCTCGAACACGAGCCGCGCGCCCGCGCCATGGGGCCTTAGCCCGACCGGAAGCGGCCGCGGCTCGAACGCCATCTGGCGCTGCTCGCGCCTGGTCGCCATCTCGATCAGGCGTTCGCCGGTGGTCGCCATGTCGGTGCGCTTGACCGCCTCGCGCAGGTGGTGCACCAGAAAGGAAAACACGCGCCGCTCATCGCGCAGCCGAACTTCGGTCTTGGCCGGGTGCACGTTGACGTCGACGGCCCCCGGCTCCATCGCCAGCGACAAGAACGCAACCGGATGGCGTCCTTCGAACAGGAAGCCGCGGTAGGCGTCCTTGAGGCAGCGCTGCAGGATCTTGTCGCGCACGGGCCGGCCGCTCAAGAACCACATCTGGCGCGCGCTGTCCGCGCGCGCAAAGCGCGGTGGAGCTACAAAGCCCGACAGGCGCGTACTGCCGTCCTGGGCCTCGACCGGCTGCAAGGTCGCGGCGAGTTCGTTGCCGAACAGGCGCCGAATGCGCGCCAGCATGTCGAAGGACGGCTCCAACTCGAAGACACGCTTGCCGTCGTGGGTGACCTCGAATCCAACCCCGCTGGAAGCCAAGGCCAGGCGTTGCAAGACGTCCAAGCAGCGGCCCAACTCGGCCGCGACACTCTTCAAGAAACGCCTGCGGGCCGGCGTGTGGAAAAACAAGTCGCGCACCTCGACCGAAGTGCCCAGCGGCGCACCTTCCGCGCGCACCGGGCCCAATTCGCCGCCGTTGCATTCGATGGCTGCGCCGGCGAGCTCGCCCGCCGGCCGGCTGACGATACGTACGCGTGCCACGGAGGCCATCGACGCCAGAGCTTCCCCGCGAAAACCCAAGCTCGCGATGTGGTCGAGGTCCTCGACTTGCGTCAGCTTGCTGGTGGCGTGGGCCGACAAGGCCAGCACCAAATCCTGGGACGCGATGCCGCAGCCGTCGTCCGCCACGCGCACGCGCTGCATGCCGCCTTGCTCCAAGTCGATCGCGATGTGCCTGGCGCCGCTGTCGAGGGCGTTTTCGACCAGTTCCTTGACCACGGCCGCCGGCCGGTCGATCACTTCCCCGGCCGCGATCTGATTGATCACGTGCTCGGACAAGGCCTGGATGCGCGGCACGCTGGCGTGCGGGGGCGGCTTGGAAGTGCTCATGTGCGCATCCTTGGGGGTGAGCTCGCGCCCAGCTTAGACGCCGGCCGGCGAGCCCCTGAAACCTGAGCCGACCAGGCCAGCGCCAGGGCCGTTACGTCGCTGACGTCGATGCCGCGCCCATCCTTGGAGCCCAGTTCCAGGCGCGTCACGTCTTCCAGTCGCTTGCGCCATAGCCGCGCGGGCAAGCTCGCTACTTGCCGACGCAGGGCGGCGCGTGTCGCCGCGAAACTGGAGACTCCGCACTCGGCGGCGGCCACGTCGAAATCCACGCCGCGCTCCATGCTCGCGGCCAAGGAATAGGCTTGTCGCACACCGCGCCGCAATCCGATCAAGAGCACGGCCACCAGCGCGCCGCCGCCGGTCTCGCGTCCACCGCCTTCCTTTTGCATGCCGCCGCGCCACAGGGTTTCGCTTTCGCGCAGGGCACGCGCGAGATCCGAGTCGAGCAAGGCCTCGGCCAAGCGAAAGGGCGCTCCCGCAGCGTCGGCCGACAAACCGCCCAGTTCCAGACTGCGTCCCGCGGCGAACTGGGCCAACTCGTTTTCCAGCGCCGCCGGATCGTTGCCGCGCGCTTGCACCAGCAGCAAGGCCTGCACGGGAGTCAAGGACAACGATCGGGCCCTAGCGCGGGCGATGACCCATTGCACGAGCTCCGCCGAAAGCGGGTCCTGGTCGCGATCCCAGGGCGCGGGCGCGTCGTACAAGCGTCGAAAACTCGCGCTGACGCCGCCGGTTTGCAGCAGCAGTTTCACGCTGGCGTTGTCCACGCGCAACCCATCGCCTTCGAGAACCACGGGCCCCTGCTTGGCTGCCAAGAACGTGCGCACCGAGCGCATGGCCGTGGACTCGCCGCCGCCCTCCTTGACCAAGATCTCGTCGGCGGAGCGCAAAACAACGCAGCGCCGCGTCGAAAACAGTCCCCCGCCGCGCAGATCGTCGCAGGCATTTTGCAGCGAGAATCCATCCGCGCTGGCATCGTGCTCGAGCACTTCGCAGCCCTGCGCGCCGGCAGCTTGTTTGATGGCCGCCAGCGCTTGCTCGCGGAAGTACCGCTCCGGTCCGCGCAAGGCGTAGCCCGACGCCAAGCGTGCTTTCGGGCCCGAAAGCTGCGCCACAAGGTCGGCCAGTTCGCGTTGGGGCGGATTCTCGCGGGCCATGATCAGAGCGCCGGATCCACGGCTAGTCCCAGGAACAAGAGCACACCGACCCAGCCGTTCAGGGTGAAAAAAGCCAGGTTCAGGCGCGACAGATCGACGGGAGACACCAGACGATGTTCCCATGTCAAGAGGCCGGCGGCTAGGGCGATGGAGGCCAAGAAGGGCCAGGAAAGTTCGGCCCGCAGCCACAAGAGCACAAGCAAGACGATCACCACCGCATGCAGGACCGCGGCCAAACGCAGCGCCCTGGCGACACCAAAGCGCGCGGGGATCGAATGCAATCCTTGGGCGCGGTCGAAGTGCACGTCTTGGCACGAGTACAAGACGTCGAAACCAGCCACCCAGCACAGCACCGCCAGGGCCAATAGGATCGGCAGCAGCATGTCGCCCCCAAAGTCGCCGCGTACGGCGAGCCACGCGCCCAGCGGAGCGAGCGCCAGCGAAAGCCCTAGGAATAGGTGTGAGCACCAGGTGAAGCGCTTGGTGAAGCTGTACAAGAACAGCACCGCCAGCACGGGCAAAGCCAAGGCGCCGCACAACGGTCCCAAGGCGAAGGCCAGCGCAACGAAGCACAGGCTGAACGCGATCACCATGGCCGCCGCGCCCCGGACGCTCACTCGGCGTTGCGGCAGTTCGCGGGCCGCCGTGCGCGGATTGGCCGCGTCCAGGCGCCGGTCGACGAGGCGATTGAAACCCATGGCAGCGGTGCGCGCGCTGACCGCGCAGCCGACCACCAGCGCCAAGGTCGACCCGGCAGGAACTCCGCGCTGGGCCAGCCAGGCCCCTTGCAGCGCAAACGGCAGTGCGAAAATCGAATGACGAAATGCCACCAGGTGGAAGTACGCCCAAAGTCCCATGCTCAGTCCCTTTCGAGCGCTGCGCGGCCGGGAGGTCCAAGCTCCGGGTCCGCTGCGGCCGGAGCCATGCCGGACCAGCGCGCTGCCAGAGCGTGTTCGACACCGAGCGCGTCCAAGACCTTGCCGCACAGATGTTCCACCAAGTCGTCCAAGGTCTTAGGCCGGTGGTAGAAGCCGGGGCTGGCGGGCAGAATCACGGCTCCGGCCCTAGAAAGTCGCAGCATGTTTTCCAGATGAAGCGACGACAGCGGCGCCTCGCGCACGACCAATATCAGCTTGCGGCGTTCCTTGATAGCGACATCGGCAGCGCGCTCGATCAAGTTGGACGAGAGTCCATAGGCCACGCGCCCCAAGGTCCCGACGCTGCACGGCGCAAGCACCACGCCACCCCCAAGCGCCGTGCCGGAGGCAGCCGGCGCTTCCACTTGGGTGCTGGAAAACACGCGCACGCGCCCAGCCATCTCGGCGCCGACCAATTGCTCGGCCAGCCCTTTGGGATCGTTCTCGGACAACTCGAAGCCCAGTTCATGGCGCAGCACCTTGAGGCCCGAATCCGTGACTGCCACGTCGAGGTCGTGCCCTGCTTGCACCAAGGCGCGCGCGAGGCTGCGAGCGTAGATTTGGCCGCTGGCACCCGTGATCCCCAAGAAAAAGCGCGTCATCGAAGCACATCCGGATCGATTCCGATCCACAAGAACAGGTTGAACAGCGCGTGGGTGATGCCCGCGACGCCCAGGCCCCGCCAGCGAAAAATCGTAGCCAGGACCAGGCCCGCGGCCAGCAGCCAAGCCATCAGCGCCGCATCGTACTCGCTGCCGCCCTGGCCCAGGACACTCTGCACGGCTTGCAGATGAAAAGCGGCAAAAAGTGCCGCCGAACCCAGGGCGGCAAGCCCGTGCGCCACGCCCTGGGCCAGCCGGCCAGCTTGACCCAGCGCCAGCGCCGCGCGCCAAATGGCCGTCGAAAGCAGGCTGTAGACACCAACGCGAAACACGATTTCTTCGTAGGCCGCGCCGCCTACGATGAGCGCGCCCTGCACCAGCGCAGGCACTTGATCACCAACGTCCCAAGACAAGTCCAGGCGCCCCAGCCAGGGTTCGAAGCTCGCCAGTGCAAGCAGCAAGACCGGCGCGAAGAGCAGCGCACCAAGCAACCCCTCCAAGAACGCTCGCGACACCGCTTTGCTCAGGCGCACACCGCGAGCGCGCGCGGAATACCAGGCCAGTCCCCCGCATGCGACCAGCAGCGCCAGGCGCAGCCAGCGCGCGCCGGAGCCGAGCACTTCCAAGCCCAGGCCGAGCACCACTTCGGCGGAGTTGCGCACTCCGTCGGGCAAGTTCGCCTGGGCCCACTCATAGGCCGCGAACAAGGGGGCCAGCGCCAGGAACCCCACGGCAAAACCGCGCCGCGGATCCGGCGCTTGGGGCCCGGCCTGTGGAACGCCTTTTTTGTGCGCCACGGTGCCTTAGGGATTGTGCACCGCAAAGCCCCAGTGCAAGCAGGCGATTCCGCCCCATAGCAACGCGTAGCCGGCTCGAGCAAAGCCGGAGGCCTCGATCTGTGCTTGGAACACGGGCGGGGCCGGCCAGGCAGCGACCGTGCGCTGCAGATAGCGGTACGCCTCGCGGTCGCCGGATACCTTCGCGCCGATCCAGGGCAAGACGCGGCGCATGTACGCGTTGTAGGCCAGCCCCAGCGCGCGGCCGCGCGGACTGGAAAACTCCAGCACCATCAAGACCCCACCGGGTCGCAGCACGCGCGCGAATTCGGCCAGGCCCAGCTTTGGATCCGACAGATTGCGCACTCCAAAAGCGCAGGTGAGCAAGGCCGCCGATCGACTGGCGATCGGCAAGCACAGCGCGTCCCCCTGAACGAAGACGGCTGGCGGCAGCGCGGCACGGCCCTGCGCTGCACCGCGCCCCAGCTTGTCCTTGGTGTGGAGCAGCATCTGAGGCGTGAAATCCACACCGATCGTGCGCGCACCCAGGCGCGCGAGTTCCAAGGTCAAGTCACCCGTGCCGCAGCACACGTCCACGGCGAGTTGGCCACGCAGCCCTCCTGCCAGTTGCGCCGCGCGCGCTACGGCACGCGCTCTCCAACGCCGATCGATGCCCAGCGAAAGGCCATGATTCAGTAGGTCGTAGCGCGGCGCGATGCGCGCAAACATCGAACGCACCAATTCAGGATCACCCATGGGGGCGCCGCTACGCAAACGGCCGCAGAACTCCAGGGCCGTGTGCAAACAGAGCGCGCGCGGCGTGTCTTGTACCGCCGCGCGCGCTGGCTGTGGAAGAGATTCTCCGGCGCAAAGGGCCGGTGACGGCGCTATTGCCGCAGGTAGTCGATGACCGCACTCACGCCGGGTACGGGAATCGACTGGATTCCAGGCAGGTACGGGTCGGTGTCGTAGCGCAGGTTTCCGGCCTGCACGTTGATCACGTCGACGACGCCCGGACCCTCGGTGGACGCCGGAACGGCGGCCATCAAGAAACGTGGAGCCTTGGATCCGACAATTATGCCGTTTGGTCCGCGGCGGATGAAAGACTTGCCGTTGATGATCAGCGGCGTGCCCGCGGCTTGAGCGGGATGCTCGTTTTGCAACGACCCGAGGTTGATCAAATCGTCGAACGCCAAATCGAAGGGAATCCCCGTCAACTGATTGGGACCGATGGAAACCTGGATGCGGATCGTCATGTCGCGGAACTGCGGGTTGGTGAAACCGCCCGCGCCGCCGGTCAAATTGATTTGGCCGAAGTTCGTGCTGTACACGAAGGCACTGGAAATCGCGCCGCCCTTCACGCCGGTCGGATTGCCGTTGAAGTCCAGCGGATCCTCGTGCGCGATCCAAACCCCGCCGCCCAAGTTGTAGAAGTCGTTGATGATGCGCTTGGGCTTGTTGAAGTTCATGGGTGCCACGCCGATCGTGTCGTCGTAGCCCCAACCGTTCACGCCACTGGGACCGGACTCGAAGATCGTCAGGTCCCCGTTGCGGTTGAGAATCCAGCCAAAGTACACGTTGCGCAGGTACCCGAATTGCCATTGGCGCTGGGTGATGGTTACGTCGAAGGGCTGATTCAAGTGGCTCTTGACGGTCTTGCGCACGTTCAGGTCGAAGGCCGAGATCACGGAAACGGTGTTCTCGAGCTCGTTGCAGCACAGGATGTCCTCGTTGCCCGGATCCCAAGCGATGCCGCGCGGGCCCTTGCCCACCGGAGTCGTCTTGATGAGCTTGTGGAACGAGGACGAGGAGGGGTCGACGTTGATGAACGAGACCGAATTGGCGTCTTGGTTGGAAACGGCCAAGAAATCCATGTTCGGGCCCATGGCCAGATCGGTGGGATCGGGAACCTGGATGCGCTCCAGCACGTTGAACCGGTTGGAGTTCAGCACCACGATCTCGCGCCGCGCGCGGTCGACTACGTACAGATAGTGACCGACTTGCTGGCGGTGCATGTAATCGCCGCAGACGCCGATCGGAATGCTAGGCGGATCGGGACCTTCGAAGAAACAGTTCTGCAGTGTCGTGAGCAACCCTGAGGGCGGCTTGGGAATCGAACCATTCTGGCCCAGGGGGTCGCCAAACGGATCCCCCGGCACCAAGAAGTTCGAGAATCCCAATCCGTTGCTAACCGGCGGAGGAAGCTCGATTACCATGTAGGCGGTCGGCTCCTGGCCCCCGATGTAGGGCTGCACGCACAGCGGCGGGAAGACCAGCGGCGGAGGATTGGGGTGCGGCGAGAACGAGATCGGGTTGCCAGTGCCGATCACGAAATTGGCCGCGCCTACGGTCGTCAGTCCGGGAATGTTCGCCGGCACCGCGTTGGTGAATTGCGAGGTCGATGCGTAGGCCAATTGGATGACTTTCTTGCCCGTGATCGCGCACTGGTTGCCGATCGGGAAGCTGCAACCCGTGGCGATGTCTTGGCCGGCGTTGAACACCAAGTCGAGCGGGTGGCCAATAGCCATGTCGCTGATCGAAGTGATCACCGGAGGCGCTAGGAGCAGGCTGTTGAGCGAGGAGTCCTTGGTCAGTGTGAACACGCCTTCGGATCCCCCGTTGACCGTGCACGTACCCGGCACGAGCTTGGGAATGAGGGCTGATCCCTGCAAACGCACGTTGGGATTGTTGGGGAAGTTGGTGTTGCCCTTGGGGAACGAGGTGTAGCTGAAATCGAAGGTCGGATTGCCCGTGCCCTGCCCGAAACCGTTGAGGTCGATGACGCTGATGCCGGGCTTGTCCCCTTGGCGGATGGCATAGATCACGTCGGGTGCAACCGGCGCGTTGACCAGGCCCGGTCCCTCGCCTGTCGTGAAATTCGTATTGGCAGGCAGCGTCGTCGCGTTGTCGCGCAGGTCCTTGGCTTGGCCGGGAGTGACCACGACCGTGACCGTGTTGAACGTGCCGCAGGACTGGAAAGCCGGTCCGTTGCCCGGGAAGGCAAAGGCCGGCGTCAGCTCCCACTCCGAGAGGTCGTACACCGAGACGGGCAATGCCGAGAACGGCACCAGGGTTTGGGAGGTACTAGGACCGAAGGCGATCGACACCGCCGAAGAAAGCGCCGGAAGGGCACTGGTCTTGGGCAGCGCGCCCAACGTCAGCGGTTGCAACGGCTCGCTGAACAGGATGCGAATCTTGGTCTGGGGATCGATGTCGCTATCACCGAAGCTGGGTGTCGTCACCGGTACGCTGTTGGGCGGGGGCGTGAGCGCGACTTCCGGGCGCACGGCGTCTGGTCCCACCGTGGCGCTGGCCAGCGCTTGGTCGAGCAAACTCTTGCCGTTCTTGGCCTTGACCGCTTCGCTAGCCGAGATTCGGATCTGACGCCCGACGGGGAAGGTCTCGTGCGTCTGCATGTCGCCGTCGCTGTCGACCACGAACACGAACACGTTCGGGCTGGTCAACTTGATCGAGCCGGGGAAGGGGTTGACGCCTTGTGTTCCAGGGAAGCCCAGGCCGGGTTGACCGCCGTCGACGGTGAGCGCCACCGGTTTGCCGTTGGCATCCAAGCTCACCCACTGCTGCAACTGAAGCTGCGGGGGATCGCCGGCTGGAACGCCGGCAAACGTTCGACCACCGATGAAGGCGCGACCCGAGATGGGCTTGGTCGTACCTGTCGAAGGATCGACCTCGAGCACGAGGATCGGACCAACGAGGCCGGAACTCGACTGCGCTCCGGGGCTGGGATCCAGCACGCTGGTGACATCGATGGGCTGCGTGAACTCGACGTACACGTAGTGGTTGCCGGAATCGCCGTTGGGAAGCGACGGTGTCACGGGCCATTCCGTCACGGGCAGGATCGGGTTGGCGAGCGTGACGTTGTTCACCAAGTCGGATTGCTTGCGCAAGGCGAGCAACTCTTGCGTCGGATTGCCCGACGGATCCGCCACGAACACTTGGTGCGGCAGCAACAGGCCGAAACCGTGGGAGACTTCCACGAGTTCCATTTGCGCGGCCGATCCACCGGCTTCGCCTCCACCGCAAGCGGCAAACACGGCGGCCAGCGAGCCGGCACAACCCAAGACGAGCTTGTTCTTCATGGCGATAGGCAAAGATGTCAGGAATTTGGTCATGGGAACTCTAGTTAGGAAGGACTCGCGCAAGGCCCGCGCGCGCGGACTTGGGGCGTTCGGCGACCCGGGGCGCCTGGAGCCGTAGGCCGGGCGGGGGTGTGCGGGGCCGGATGGTGCGGAGTTGGGAGTGAACCTTCGAAGCAAAGCAGTGCTGCCGTTGGAAGAGTGTAGGAGGAGAAACGCCGAAAGTCGCCTGTCGCGCGCCGGTGGAATCGCTGCCGG
>JAKFYL010000338.1 GCA_021730845.1 Planctomycetota bacterium
ACCATGCTGCGCAAGCTGCGGCGACTGCTGCGCGAGCGCGGCATCTTGGGATCCGCGGCCCACTCGCGCACGGCCGTGGACGCCGCGCCACTGCTCGAGCGCTCGCATGCTGCCCAAGCCGGGCTCGCGTTTCCTTCCAAGGCGGCCAACTTGCTGCACCCGCGCCTTGAGCCCTGGTTCTTCTTGGGCGAGATCGCGCTGGAACTGGAGCTTATGCCCACCACGCAGCCTCCGGCGGGCTCCTGTGGAATTTGTCGGGCGTGCATCGAGTCACCAGTGACTGGATCCAGCCTCAGAACGCATGGAGAGTTCAGCGCACCGACCATCAGGCCTGAGTATGAATTCGTTGATCGATGCGTGGCCTTCAGCGCTGCGAACGGCGCGCATTTGCAGCGGATCCCATGAGCTCGCTCCAGGAAATTCCCCATTGTTGAAGGCGCGCGCGAGGGTAGGCCGAAATGAAGACCGAGCAAGTACCCGAAGCACAACCGAACAGAAAAATTGCCAGATCTTGCAGCCTGCGCGCAGGCGCGGACTTCGACTCTCTTCCAGCCAGGTGACGTGAAAGGAACTTGAGGTGTGCGCGCAGGCAACCTCGCAGCGGTCGCCACCGCGGCTGATTGAACTTTAGAACTCCGCGTACCTGATGGAAGATCCGCAGCAAGTCGGGGTGTTCGGAGAAGAACAGGACGTGGGCCGCAAAAATCTCAGCCGCGATCTCTTCGGGACCTCGCCTGTTCTCCAGTCGCTTCGAGACATACTGTCGGAGTTCCTCGAATCCGTCCGAAACGACGGCCAGGACGAGCTCCTCTTTGCTGCGAAAATGGGTGTACAAGGTGCCCTTGGCTATGCCCGCGCGTTTGGTGATGTCCTCGATGCGAGACTCGTACAGCCCCTCGTCGCTGAGCAACCGGCGCCCCGCGAGGAGCAGATCTCGGCGCGTGGCTAACTTCTGATCTTTCCGCTGGCTTGTGAGCATGGCCTCTTCTGGCTGTCGGTCACAGCACTTGTCGACTGACCGGTCGGTCAGTATACTGGATCGTACGGAGCGTGAGCAAGGTCACCTCGGGACCTTCACCAAGCCGGGGCGCGGCTTCGACGTCGATCCTTAGGCATCGCGACGGAGATTCACGTTCGGCTGCTCGTGCTGCGCACTCGGGGTATGTCGAGCTACAAACCAACATTCCAGGGAATGAAATCGATGCGAACGACCCGGATCTCCACCAACAAATTCCGCGCCTACCAGCGCAAGGACATCGACTCGATTCCCCAGATCCAGTCGCTCTCGGCGGACGACCGTTTGGCCATGAAAGCCGTCTCGGCCGTTCTGCCTTTTCGCGTCAACAAATACGTGGTCGAGCAGCTCATCCGCTGGGATCGCGTCCCGGACGACCCGCTCTACCAGCTCACTTTCCCGCAGCGCGAGATGCTCGCGCCCGAGGACTTCTCTGCGATCGTCGAGCTCGTCCGCGCCGAGGCGTCCGAGACCGAGATCAGCGCCCAGGCGCGCGAAATCCAGCTGCGCATGAACCCGCACCCGGCTGGTCAGCTCGAACTCAACGTGCCCTCCCTCGACGGCGAAGTTCTGGCCGGAGTTCAGCACAAGTACCGCGAGACGGTGTTGTTCTTCCCCAGCCAGGGGCAGACGTGCCACGCCTACTGCACGTACTGCTTCCGCTGGCCGCAATTCGTCGGCCTGGACGAGCTCAAGTTCGCGAGCCGCGAGGTGGAAAATCTGGTCGCCTATTTGAAGTTGCATCGCGAAGTTTCGAGCGTGCTGTTCACAGGCGGCGACCCCCTGATCATGAAGACGGCCGTGCTGCGCCGTTACATCGAGCCCTTGCTCGGTCCGGGCCTTGAACACTTGACTAGCATTCGTCTGGGCACCAAGGCCACGGCGTACTGGCCGCAACGCTTCGTGACCGACGTCGACGCCGACGATCTCATGCGCCTGTTCGAGGAGGTGCGGCAAGCCGGCAAGGCGCTGGCGCTGATGTCCCACTACAGCCATCCGCGCGAGCTCGAGACGCCCGCGGCCCAGGCCGCGCTGCAGCGCATCCAGGCTACCGGATCGGTCGTGCGTTGCCAGGCGCCGCTCATTCGCAGGGTAAACGACAGCGCGGCGATCTGGTCCGACATGTGGCGCTTGCAAGTGCAGCTTGGCGCGGTGCCCTACTACATGTTCGTCGAGCGCGATACCGGCCCGAAGCGCTACTTCGAGGTGCCGCTCGCACGCGCGACCGAGATCTTCCGCGAAGCCTACGCGCTCGTCTCCGGGCTAGCGCGGACCGTGCGCGGACCGTCGATGAGCGCCACGCCTGGTAAGGTGAAGCTGGTGGGTACGACAGAGGTGCGGGGCGAGAAGGTCTTCGTCTTGACTTTCGAGCAAGGACGCGATCCGGCCTGGGTCGGGCGGCCTTTCTTCGCGCGTTTCGATCCACAGGCCACTTGGCTCGACCAGCTCGAGCCTGCTTTCGGGGAGCAAGAGTTTTTCTTCGCCCAGGAAATGCGCACGATCAAGCAGCAGGGACGTCACCGTCCGTGGGGCGAAACCGTCCCGCCTCGGCGCAAGCCGGTCCTCTTTGGCCACGTGGAATGGGATTAGCGGAGTCGACATGTCGCCTCCGGAACATCTCAATCTCAACGTTCGCGGTCTCGGGCTTTCGGCCACGGTCGCGATCAACGAACGCAGCCTCGACCTGATCCAGGCCGGTCGCACCATGGCTCGCATGGGCCTGGGTCAGTCGCCCTTCCCTGTCCCGGCGCCGGTGGTGGAAGAACTGCGCGCGAATGCTTCGCGCAAGGAGTACCTTCCAGTGCGCGGGCTACTCGAGCTGCGCAGTGCAGTGGCCGATTACCACCGTCGCCGCGCGGGCATGGTTTCGTCGGCTGACGACGTGCTGGTAGGCCCGGGCTCGAAGGAGTTGATGTTCTTGCTGCAGTTGTGCTACTACGGCGAGCTGGTGATCCCGACCCCTGCCTGGGTCTCCTACGCGCCCCAGGCCCAGGTCATCGGGCGGCGCGTGTCACTCGTCCCTTGCGCCAAGTCGAACGGCTGGAAGCTCGCCGACGACGATCTGGAGCGCCTGTGCCGCCGCGACCCCAAGCGCCCGCGCATCGTTGTGCTCAACTACCCGAGCAATCCGACCGGAGGCACGTACACGGCGGAGGAGCTCGCGCGGTTGGCTGAGGTTGCGCGGCGCTACGGCGTGCTGGTGCTGTCCGACGAGATCTACGGCGAACTTCATTTCCGCGGTGAGCACGTGTCGATCGCGCGCTTCTACCCCGAGGGCACGCTGGTCTCGGGCGGTCTCAGCAAGTGGTGCGGCGCTGGTGGCTGGCGCCTTGGTACGTTCACCTTCCCGCGCGACAAGCGCTGGCTGCTTGAGGCTATGGCCGCGGTGGCGAGCGAGACGTACACCTCGACCAGCGCCCCGATCCAGTACGCAGCCGTGCGCGCCTTCCGCGGCGGCATGCAGATCGAGCGCTACCTGTGGAACGCGCGCCGAATCCTAGCGGCCCTGGGTTCGACCTGCGCTGACATGCTGCGCGCCGCAGGGGCCGATGTGCTCGAGCCGGCCGGCGCCTTCTACCTCTTCCCCGACTTCGGCAGCCATGCCGCGCTATTCCGCCGGCGCGGCATCCATCGCAGCTCGCAATTGTGCGAGCGGCTGCTGGAGGAGACCGGCGTGGCCGTCCTTTCCGGCGAGGACTTTGGGCGACCCGGCGATGAGTGGACGATGCGCCTGGCGCTGGTTGACTTCGACGGCGCCCGGGCGCTAGCTGCGCTCGAGACGCGCCCGGCGGACGAGCCCGTCTCGATCAACTACCTCGAAGCGCATTGCCTGCCTGTCCTGGAGGGGACACGACGCCTGATCGCCTGGCTCCATGCCCCAGGAGCGACGTCGGCCGCGCAACAGGAGGTGGGAGAACCCTCGGAAGGTGTTGCGTGAAAGGCGGCGATCCGATCCCGCGACCCTGGCTCCTGCCGGGCTTGCTGGTGCTCGGCGCCCTGGCCGGGGGCGTGACCGGGACCGTTTTCGCGCCGGCATGGCGGAGCGCACCGAACGGGGCTTTCGTGGTCGGCGTGGGCCTAGTCGGTACGGTCTTTCTCAACCTGCTCAAAGCCCTGGTCGTGCCACTGATCGTGAGCAGCGTGATCGTTGCGGTTTACGAAGTTGGCAGCGCCGCGCGCATCGCTCGCCTGGCGTGCGTTACTGCGCTCTACTTTCTAGCGACGACGCTGATCGCGGTGTTGACCGGGCTCTTCCTGGTGACCTGGATCGAGCCGGGCGTCGGTCAGGTGGGCCAGGCGCAGACGGCGCCGGAAGTGACGCGCAGCTTGCCGCAAGCGCTGTCGAATTTGGTGCAGAGCCTCTTTCCGCCGAACCTGCTGGAAGCCGCCGCTCACCACCATGGCGCTGACGGATCGACTCAGGCGGGAAACGTTCTCGGATTGATCGTCTTTAGCCTCCTGTTCGGCTTGGCGCTGCTGAAGCTTGGAGAACGCGCGCGCCCGCTGGCCGAGTCCTTGCGCGTCGTGGAGCAAGCACTATTCGTGCTAGTGCGCTGGCTCGTGTGGTTGGCGCCCCTGGGGGTCGCCGGCCTAGTGGCCGATCGTTTGGGGCAGGCGGGCGGCGGCGCGGCCGCGTGGGAAGAGCTACAGAAGCTGGGAAGCTACGCGCTCACGGTCCTCGTTGGGCTCGCCGTGCACGCCGGAATCACCCTGCCGCTTTTTCTCACGCTGCTCGCGCGGCGCGGACCGCTGCGTTACGCGTCCGGCATGAGCGAGGCGCTGCTGACTGCATTCGGCACGGCCTCGTCGGCGGCCACGCTGGCGATCACGCGGCGCGGCGCGGTCGAGCGCAACGGAGTCTCGGAACGCTCCGCGGACTTCGTGCTGCCGATCGGAGCCACGGTCAACATGGACGGTACTGCGCTGTATGAGGCCGTCGCAGTCGTGTTCATCGCCCAGGCCTTGGGCGTCGAGCTCGACTTCGTGCAGCTCCTGCTCGTGGCCTTGACCGCTACCCTGGCAGCGATTGGGGCCGCCGCAATTCCGCAGGCCGGACTGGTGACCATGGTGCTCGTACTTGATGCCGTGGGCCTGCCGGCCGATGGTATCGGGCTCTTGCTCTCGATCGACTGGATCCTTGACCGCTTCCGAACGGCCGTAAACGTGTGGGGCGATTCGATCGGCGCCGCGGTCGTCGAGCGCTGGGGCGGTAGGGGTCCGCCATCGTCGGCAAACGAGGAGCCCTGGTGAGCGAGACCACCCCGCCGTTGTGGATGCCCTCGCCGACACGCTCTGCGAGCACGCAAATGCACGCCTTCCGAGCGCGCGCCGGGTCGCGCTCAGGGCGCTCGCTTCCCGACTACGCTGCGCTCCATCGCTGGTCGATCGAGGAACCGTCGGAATTCTGGGCACTCGTCTGGGAAGACTGCGGCATCGAAGGCGACCGCGGGGAGCGCGCGCTCGCGCACGATCCAGGGAATCCGCGCGCGACGCGCTGGTTTCCCGACGCGCAAATCTCCTTCGCCGAGAACCTGCTTGCGGGGCCGCCGGAGCAAGAGGCGCTGGTCGCCCACCGCGAGGGCGCGGACCCCGTACGACTGACACGCGCTGGCCTGCGCGGCGAAGTTGCCCGCTGGTGCGCCGTGCTGCGCGGGGCTGGAGTAGAGCCAGGCGCCTGCGTGGCGGCCTGGGTTGGAAACGGAGTCGAAGCGGTGGCAGCGATGCTGGCGGCGGCCGAGCTTGGGGCTCTTTGGGCCGCGTGCAGCAGCGACTTCGGGCCGGAAGCCGTGCTCGACCGCTTCGTTCGTCTCCAGCCGCTCGTGTTGCTCGCGACCGATGGCTACCGCTATCGCGGCAAGGTCCACGATCGCCGACCGGAGCTGGCGCGGATCTTGGCCGGCCTGCCTACTTTGCACGCCGTAGTGGTGGTGCCCTGGCTCGCGGGCGACGGAGCGCTCCCCCCGCCTGCTCGCTGGCTCGACGAATTCCTGCCGTCCAGTGTGACTTACGGCGCAGCCTACACGCGCCGCCCCTTTGAGCAGCCGCTCTACGCGCTCTTCTCTTCCGGCACGACTGGCCGCCCCAAGTGCATGGTGCACGGTGCCGGGAACACGCTCCTGCAGCACAAGAAGGAGCACCGTCTGCATTGCGACGTGCGCCCGGGCGACCGCATCCTGTTCCACACGACCTGCGGCTGGATGATGTGGAACTGGGTAGTTTCCGCACTCTCCGCACCAGCCACGCTCGTGCTTTACGACGGCGATCCCCTCGCCACGCCCCAGACCTTGCCGAACCTCGCGGCCACGGAACGCCTGACTTTTCTTGGTTCCTCCGCGCGCTACTACGACGCGCTGCGTCGGCTCGACCTCGAGCTCCCCGCGCTGCCGGCCTTGCGCACGGTAGCGTCAACCGGCTCGCCGCTTGCGCCCGAGATTCACGCCTGGCTCCAGCGCGGCTTTGGGGACGTGCACGTGATTTCACTCTCCGGCGGAACTGACATCGTGTCGTGTTTTGCGGGCGGTGATCCTACGGCTCCGGTCTGGGCCGGCGAGCTCCAGGCACCTGGCCTGGGCATGGACGTGGACGTGTTCGACGCGCAAGGCAGGCCCGTGCGCGGCGCACCTGGCGAGCTGGTGTGCCGCGCGCCATTTCCCAGCATGCCGCTCTCCTTTTGGGACGACCCCGACCACACGAACTATCGTCGCTCGTACTTCGAGCGCTACCCTGGGATATGGCAGCACGGTGACTGGGCGGAGTGGAGCGAGCACGGCGGCCTACTCGTGCACGGACGCTCGGACGCGACACTGAATGTGAACGGTGTGCGCATTGGGACTGCAGAGATCTATCGTGAACTCGAACGATTTCCTGAGGTTCTCGAGGGTTGCGCGGTCGCGCTGCAGCGCACGGACGCCGAAGGTATCGCGTTGCTTGTGCGTTTGACTTCGGGAGCTCGGCCGTCGCTTTTCGCTCGCATTCGCTCCGCTCTGCGCAGCAACCAGAGCCCCCGTCACGTCCCGCGCTGGATCGTTGCCGTCGCGGATTTGCCACGCACCAAGAGTGGCAAACTCTCCGAACTCGCCGTTCGCGAGGTCCTGAACGGGCGCCGACCCGAGAACATCCTGGCCCTGGCCAACCCTCAGTGCCTGGACTCTCTCGTTGGCTTGGACTTCGGCGATGGCCAGGACCTCCCCCGTGTCCACTGAACCTGGGGAAGTCCAGGGTCCAAGAGGTACAGCGACACGGCAAGCGGAACCACGTCTAGAAATTGCAGGGCGCTCTTGAACCTACGCCGCTCGCAGCAAGTTCGTTAGCCCCAGCGCCGCGGGCACAGGCGGGATGCTCACTCGTCCCGTCCGCAGCGCTCTCGAAGTCCAACGTTACCGTGTCTCGTACGTGAACTGGACGCGAAACATCGATGATGTTCGTCGCCGCGAAATTGCGCACTCCAGTGGCATAGCTATGGAGCGATCCAGCGGCTATGATTCCAATCTCCGGCGTCTGCGTTCCCGGCTCGACTTGCTGAAAATTCTCGAGCCGCAGAATGGGTCTCCAGCAACCGTCCACTGGGCACTGACCCTGCCCATCGAACTACGCTTGTGAACAACGATCAGCGCCATGCAGCACTACACGTATTTGCTCCTGCTCTTCGCTCTGTTCGTCGTGCCTCGCATTCTGCAGCGCTATCGCATCCCAACCGCCATTACGAGCTTTGCGCTGGGCGCGATCTCAGCCCTGAATTTCGAGTTCCTAGCGCTTGATCCGACGGTCAAGTTGTTCGCCACACTCGGAATCGTATCGCTGTTCCTTTTCGCCGGACTGGACGTCGAATTTCGCGAGCTGCGCCAGCACGCAGGCGTGTTGGCACAACACCTGGCGATCCAGGTTCTTACGCTGGCGCTGGTGACCGCCGTACTTTCCGCGCTCGTAGACATGGCCATTCGACCAGCCATACTGTTGGCGCTGGCGTTGCTCACGCCTTCAACCGGCTTCATCTTGGACTCCCTAGATAGCTTCGGATTGCCGGAACGAGCACGCTTCTGGATCAAGTCCAATGCCATCGCGACGGAACTGGTGGCGCTGGGCGTTCTCTTTGTGAGCCTCCAATCGAGCTCAGCAAGAGGACTCGTGAATTCGTCGCTCATCCTCTTGGCGATGATCGCTTTGCTTCCGCTCGTGTTCCGAGGCTTCGCGGCCCTGGTCTTGCCGCACGCGCCAAAATCGGAATTCGCGTTCCTGATGATGGTTGCGGTGGCTTGCGCCGTCGTGACGTACGAACTTGGCGTGTATTACCTCGTAGGCGCTTTCGTCGTGGGCATGGCCGCGCAGCGCTTGCGCGCACAACTGCCCGCCTTGGCGTCGGACAAGATGATTTCTTCCGTCGAGTCCTTCTCGTCCTTATTCGTACCGTTCTATTTCTTCTACGCCGGCTTGAGCCTGCGTCCAGAGGATTTCACGCTTGGGGCGCTGGGTATCGGATTGCTCTTCGTCGCCGTCGGGCTCTTGGTCAGGATCGTACCGATCTGGCTGCACCGGCGGGTCGTCTTCGGCGAAAGCTTTCGCAGAAGTCTGCTCATCGGAATGCCGATGCTCCCCACGCTCGTCTTCACTCTGGTGATCGCAGAAATCATGCGCGAGCGCTCTTTCATAGGGCCGACCCTATTCGGCGGACTGATCGTCTACACGGTCCTGAACTCGCTCATCCCGGCCATAGTTTTCGGCAAACGGCTGCCTGACATCGAGGATGAGTTATTGCATGGGCGCGCTGTCGACGTATCGCCAGGAAGAGGTCCGAGCGCAAATTGATCGCCCATGCCGCACGGCTGCTCCGTGCAACTTCGTCCGCGGAGCCCACATGAATCCGTGCTCCATCGTTCGCCAACCACTCGGGAATTGGCCGCGCGCGGGAAACGACCCGGTATCACCTTGCCAGGCGGCCATTGGCCGCATGCTTACGTGCCAGCCCGCTGACAGTTTGGAACATGTCTGCCCGACCGCCATGCACGACGCTTCGCGATTTGCCAACGCGCGGCCAGTGCCTGTGCGGAAGCGGCAAGTCAATCCGGTCCCGCGAGGGAGGCCGACATTTGCCCGCCCCAGACCTTGGCTAGGGCTTGGCAATGGTATCGCGCACAATGCATCCATGTCACAGCAGGAGGACGGCGGCCAGGCGGCCATGGATTGTGCGCGTGAGGTTGGCTTTGACCTCGCCGGCATCGCTCCCCTTGCGCCGCCGCGCGATGCGCAGCGTTTCCAGGATTGGCTAAACGCGGGGCACAACGCTGGCATGGCCTACCTGCAGCGCGACCGCGAGCGCATCCTGGATCCGACCGGTTTGTTGCACCATCGAAAGGGATCGCTCTTGGTCGTTGGGCTGGCCCATTCTCGTCCTGGAGTGACGCTCCCAGGCGGCGGCCGCATCGCGCGGTACGCGGCAGGGCGGGACTATCACAACGTCGTGCTGACCATGCTGCGCAAGCTGCGGCGACTGCTGCGCGAGCGCGGCATCTTGGGATCCGCGGCCCACTCGCGCACGGCCGTGGACGCCGCGCCACTGCTCGAGCGCTCGCATGCTGCCCAAGCCGGGCTCGGGTTTCCTTCCAAGGCCGCCAACTTGCTGCATCCGCGCTTTGGGCCCTGGTTCTTCTTGGGCGAGATCGCGCTGGAATTGGAGCTTGAGCCGACCACGCAGCCTCCGGCGGGCTCTTGTGGAACTTGCCGCGCGTGCATCGACGCTTGTCCGACGGCGGCTATCCTCGAACCCGGCAAGATCGATGCCGGTCGCTGCATCAGCTACTTGACCATTGAGCACCGGGGCCCGATCGAGGCGGCCCTGCGCCCGCAGATCGGTGAATGGCTGTTTGGTTGCGACGTGTGTTCGGAGGTCTGCCCCTGGGGCACGGCCGCGCCAGACCTGAGCCAACGCTTTGGCGAGCTGGCCCCCGCCCGCACGCCGTTGACGGATTGGCTGGAGCCGCCCGACTCCCCCGCTTGGTCGATACTGCTGCGCGGCTCTCCGTTGCGCCGGGCCGGGCGCGAGAGCCTAGCGCGCAACGCCGCCATCGTCCTAGGCAATCGCCAAAACCCGGACGACCGAGCGGTGCTGCTGCGGGCCCTGAGTTTTGACCCCTCCCCCGTCGTGCGCGAAGCGGCCGCCTGGGCCCTGGGCCGGTGACCTAGCGCAACGCCGTTGCGTTCGCGCAACGGCCCACGGTTCCGCTGCCCGAATTTCAGAGGCCGCGGGCTTATGGGGCTTAGAAAACGGCCCCGATAGGGCTACTTCGAGACTGGTCCCGATCTGACCAGATGTCACCCGCAGCTCAAGCACGAGCGAAAGCTCCTTTGCCTGCAAATTGCTGCAGCGGGTACGTTGCAATTTTTCAACGCGCCCGCGCGGGGGCTCCGATTCGGGATGTCGACCTAAATAATTGACACCAAAAGCTTTACGTCAATTCACTTTGGCTTTCCGCGGACTTGGCAAACCACTTGCTCTATGGCCGGCAACGAATCCAAACCGGAGCGCACGAAACATGGACCACACTGACTTCTACAGCGACCGCAAGTTCTGCACCTGCTGCAACGCCTACGTCCCCTACCTCATGGGGGTCGAGAAGTCCTACTGCTCGCACTGTGGCTCCGAAGTGCGCTTGTTCTCCAAGTCCGACTGGACCGCCTTCCACGAAGGCCTGCAAGCTCGCCGCCCCAAAGGCGGGCGCCCGCGCAAAGATCGCAATCGCGAGAGCGCCTAACCC
>JAKFYL010000204.1 GCA_021730845.1 Planctomycetota bacterium
GAATTCGAACTGATCGCAGCCCGCGTCGTCGCACACTTGGCCCTCGACGCGCACACGCGCGTTTTCCAGCGCGTGCGGCGTAGCGAGCTTGCCCTTGGCGCGCACGAGAACCGTGCCCTCCTGGATTAGCGTGACGGCAGCGCCTCCGTCGGCCTTGACGCCCTCCACGCTGTATTCGTCGGGCGCGGGGAATTCCGGCTTCTGCCAGGTGATGCCCGCGCCGGAGAGTTTGACTTCGGTCGGCATACCGTCCGCTTCGGTGCCTTGGAGTTCATCGTGGTAGATGTGGAACCCCTCTTCGATTTCGATTTCCACCACCGCGTCGACCGTGTCTCCGGACGCGCGTACGTACAACTTTCCGCGCACCTTGCCGTTTGCACTTTGCCCAACGACCTGCGCCGCTGGATTCGCAGCGGGCGCGCCGGCGCTTGTGCTCGATGCCGGCTGGGTCAACTCCGCAAACAGCTTGTCCTCGCCCGGTCCTTTGTACTTGAGGGTGCTCGAGAACGGAGTGCAGCCCACTTCGTCGCAGATTAGGCCGCTTACCTTGGCCGAAAGACCCTCGAGCTTGGATTCCGGCGCCATCCGACCCTTGGCGAGCAGTACGACGGTCCCCTCGTGGCTCCAAATCCAGGTGTCCTTTCCGTCCGCGCCGGCACCCTTCTGCGTGTGCTTGATGGGCTCTGGAAATTGAACCGGCCCGACCAACTCGACGCCCTGGAACACAGCCTTCGTCGGCTTGCCGACGGCGTCCTTGGGGCCCAAGTCCTCGTGGTAGATGTGGAATCCCGGCGGTACCTCCACGCGCAGCGCCAGTTGCACGTGCGCGTCCGGTCCCGGGCGGGCAAACAGCTCGCCGGTCACCTGGGCTTGGGCTCTGGGAGCCGACGTGGCCGGCGCTGACCACAGGGCCAGCATGGCGACCAAAAAGATCAGGGTTCGAATCGAACTGGGCATGTTCTAGACGCTTATTCCTTGGATGTAGGCCCGCCAAACGGGGTCCCGGTGGCTCAGCAAGCCTAATCTCTAGGGGTACGATCCAGAGCGCTCTTTGCGATGCCCTCCCCGGCGAGTGGCGCCAAGCCTTACCGTTTTGGCACAAAGCTCTGGTCCCCCAGGTCCCGCGGACGGTCCCCGGCCCTCCGCCGACTCAGCCGATTTTTCCACCCGGTCGACAACCAAAAGCACACCATGCGCGCACGATTCGCAATTGCCCTGACGCTCCTTGGTTCCTCCCTGTGGCCGCACGCGCTCCAAAGCGCTCCTGTTCCCGGGCAGGCACCCACGCCGCGCAACCAGGGCGGCTTCGGCGATGATCGGGCCTTCGACGGCAACGCCCAAGCCCAGCGCCTGAACGAAGAGCTGCTCGGCGTGTGGCAACTCGCGCGTGCAGATTTCACCGGCCCACGCGCCACGACCACCAGCACCGGCGGCTACCTGGTCGTTCAGGACGGCACCATGGCCTTGGAGATGCACTTGCAAAGCCCCGACCACTTGCGCCAAACCCACGGGCTGTTCTTTCAAACCGGCGTTTTCCGCTGGCAGATCACCCCCGGGGGCAAGCTCGAGGCAGTCAGTTTGATTGGGACTTCCAATCTAACCTCGGACGAGAAGGTCGAATACGAAGCTCCCGGCACGCGCCGCGAGTACTCCATCACGTTGCTTGCCGACCAGCTCACCCTGACCAAGGCCGACCGCACCACCTTCGTTTGGCGCCGCGTACCGAAACTGCCTTTCCCCAAGGCCAACACGACCACGAGCGAAGCACCGGGCATTCCCGGGGCCCCCGCACCGCCCAAGAAACCCGCGGCTCCGCCGGTGCCGCGCAAGCCGTAGTACGAAGCACTGCACGCGCATGTTGCGCTATGTCTTCATCGCACTCATGTGGCTACTCGCAAGCAGCGTGGAGGTCGAGAGGACGGAAGTGCGGGTCGTCGCCGATACCAAGAACGACCGGCTCGACTTGCTGATCGTCTGAATTGAGGCCTTTCGCCGAGCTACGAGCCTTGGGTGCGTTGCGCGCAGGCGGGTGTCGTTTTTTGTCGCGGCACCGTACGTTCACTTGGCCAGTTTCACGCGCGCATCGCCCAGGTCTACGGTGCCACCGTTGGGGGGCGGAAGAAACTCCCTTTCGATCGTGTGGTGCCCGTCCTCGATTTGGTCCGAGCGTGCCCAAATAGCGAAGGGCAGACCCGCTGGTATGTGTTCGAAGCGATAGTACCCATCGTCGTCGGTCACGGTTTGCGGCGGTGAATCGAAGTCGATGTCCGTGAACGTCTCCACCTGCACGTTCGACAAAGGCTCGCCCGCCTCGGAGCGCACGCGCCCAGTGAGCGTCATGCAGGGTGCCAGCACAACGCGGCGCGGCTGCTGCGCTCCCGTCCCGTCTTGCAGGGAAACAGCTGTCGCCAGACTCAGACAGCGCTCGGCTTGGTGGATACGCAGCAGGCGTTCTTCGCCGGGTCCCAGCAGTTCGATGGTGACTTCGGGGCCGAACAACTCGCGCTCCCAATAGCCTGCGCGGCCCACGACCTTGCAACCCGTAACAGGATCGCCGCGCGGATCGATGAGCAAGAGCTTCTGCGCTC
Organism: Planctomycetota bacterium; assembly: GCA_021730845.1. Taxonomy (GTDB): domain Bacteria; phylum Planctomycetota; class UBA1135; order UBA1135; genus JAKFYL01. The sequence continues at coordinate 2,589 of JAKFYL010000204.1, forward strand.
CGCCCTTGTCCAGTTCCAAATTGCACTCGGTCTCTTGGGCCAGCGGTCCGATTTCGACCAAGCGCATGGCGGTCGGCCACTTCGCTCCTGCTTGCAAGGGGTTCGAATACGTCGCGAATCGGCCCTCTTCATCCAGACCCGGGATGTTTTCGGCACCGGAACCTTGCCGAAATCGCTGCACCGATTGCACGCCCACGATCGCGCGTCCGGGCAAGCCCACCAGCCGGAAGTTGCCGCGCGCGTCGGTGCGATAGCGTCGCTGAAACATGGCACCGGGCATGTTGGGCAGCCCATCGGTACCGTCTCCGAAAACCTCCTTGGCATACGGATTGTCGAGGAACGGCAAGTAGAACAGCGAACCGTAGCCAGGCTGACCGCTGTGCTTCTCCGTGACTCGCCCTCGAATCCACACACCGCGCTCGAGGAGCACTTCGATCTCCACCGGTTCGACGCCCGCGGGGTCGGGCACGTCGACCTCGGCCATGAAATAGGGTTGCTCGTCGTTTGGCAGCATCAGCAACTGGTTGCCTTCGCCCTTGGGCATACCGGTCAGCCGGAAGCGTCCTTCCGCATCGCTCTGTGTGTCGAGCGCATGTGTCATGAAGTTTCGCCCGGCCATGATCTGGCTCATCACGGTCACGCCTGCCAAAGCTCGGCCATCGCGCGCGTCGCGCACCACTCCGGTGATGGCCCGTGCAGGCTGCATCGTCCATTCGAAGCCGTTGCCCAAGAGGATTTGCTTGTTCGACGCTCCGGGCATGGGCTCCAGCGCGAAGTCTTCGTACTCCAGCCGCGGCATGTCGCGTGTCACGACATCGACATGCTGCTGCACGACGTCTTCCCCGCGTAGATCGAGCGACACCAGCCGCTCGGGCCCGAGGCCCGCAATCGAAAAGCGTCCGTCTGGCCCGGTTTCGGCCCACAGTCCGTGCTCCGGAGCGGGCCTCAGGTACCTGCCGGGCAACTGGGCGCGCGCGCTGGGCTTGGCCAGCAGCACGTCCAACCTCTCGGGCTCGAAGGCAAAAACCGAAATGACACGCGCGCGCACTCCGGCCACCGGTCGACCTTCGACATCGAGGATGCGCCCAGTGAGCGCCGTCTCGGGCACCAACCTCAATTCGATCCACTCGCCCGGCTTCCAGTCGTGCAGTTCCAACCACGCCGTGCCGAGGCCCTTCGCACGCGCCCATACGGTCACGTACTTCCACATCTCCGGCCGCTCGACGTCTACGCCGAAACGCTCGTCTGACTTGCGGTACTCGAACCGGAATTCACCGCGCGCGTCCGAACGCCCGCTCGCGAACGGCTCCACGCGCCGACGTGCGTCCCACATCATGCGCGTCAAGAAGACCTCCACGCCCTCCGCGGGCTTACCCTCCGGGTCGACCACGCGCCCATCCACCGCGACCACATCGACCACCTGCGCTTGTGGCACCACCGCCGGTACTTCGCTTGTCGGCGCAGCCGCCACACGCTCGCCCTCCCCCGCTTCGCTCGCTCGTTCCGCCGGTTCCGCCTCCCCGCCTCCTACAGGCGCCTCGAGCCCTGCGCCACTCCTTGCCTGCCCCACCGGCTTGCTCTCGCCATTGCGCGTGGCGAACCATACTGCGCAGCCCGACAAGACCACCAGCCCAACCAGCGCCACATGTTTGAATCCACCCATAGCCAAGACTCCCGATCCTCCAACGGAACTGGATACGACCAAACCACCAAGCTTCACCCAGCTCGGCGGTCCGAGCCCGAATGCGCTCACAAACCCCACGCACCAGCGTTCCCTTCCTCCGCGCTCGCGATCCATCCGCGCGCGCACCAACTCCAATCCACGGCGCAACCTCGTGCGCGCCGTCTCCAGCGGCACGCCGAGCCGACGCGCCACCTCCGCCACCTCGCAGCCCTCCAAATATCGCAGCACCAGCGCGCCCCGGTATGGCTCTTCCAACCCATTGACGACCTCGACCAGCCCCCTGCGCAGCTCCTCGCGCTCCATCACCTCCGAGGGACTCGGCACTGACCGCTCCCCGGCCGCCGCGCGTTCCCAATCCCTGCGCCGCAAGCGCGTTCGCCAAGCTTTCTGTGCCACCTTGCGCACCACGCCCGCCAGCCAACCGCGCTGCACCCCAGGATCGCGCGGCGCCGCCGCCAACGCCGCCAGCCACACGTCCTGCTCCACGTCCTGAGCGAGCGTCGCATCGAACACCAACCCGCGCGCCAGCTCGCGCACATACTCCGAGTGCACAAGCAGACCTTGCGGGTCTGGCTCAGAACGCTGCGCTGCAGGACGACTGGTCACGCGGGACACGTTCCCGGCCAAAGCGGCCCGGGTTCAAAAAAAGTTACGAAATACTCACGGTCCCTCAGCCTACGACCAAGTTGGCTCCTTCGTGCGGGCTCCGTGGGGCGCACGCGCCACCGCGAGCATCGGTGAGCATGCGCGAGGGGGGGGCGGAGGCGATTGGTGTTCCGCCTTGCGGCTTTGAGGGCATAGTCTGTTGCGCATGAAACATGGGCTTCTAGCGTGGGTGTTGGTCCTTGGGTGCAGTGCGCCGAGTGAGGCGCCGGTCGCGGCTGGTTCGGACGCGGCCGCGCGGCGGATCGCAAGGATCGAGCGGGGTCTCTTGCCGCCGGTTCAGGTGCATGGCGAAGAAGTTCGCTGGACGATTCTTGATCGCATGCGGGAGCACAAGGTCCCGGCGGTCAGCGTCGCGGTGATCGAAAACTTTGAGGTGCGCTGGGCGAAAGCCTACGGATTGGCCGAGGTGGAGAGCGGCACTCCGGCGACGAAGGAGACGACTTTTCTTGCCGGGTCGATCAGCAAGTCGGTCAATGCGCTAGCGGTGGTGCTCGCTGCGAAGGACGGCACGCTCGAGCTGGATCGGCCGATCAACGAGCTGCTCGAGAGTTGGAAGTTGCCTGAGAATGAGCTGACGCGCGCTACGCCTGTGACGATACGCAAGCTGCTCAGCCATACGGCTGGCACCACGGTGCACGGTTTTCCTGGCTATGTAGCCGGCGCGCCGCTTCCGACCGTGCAGCAGATCTTGGATGGTCAAAGTCCGGCCAACACGGCGGCCGTTCGTGTCGACATCGCCCCGGGCAGTCGGTTTCGCTATTCCGGTGGTGGCACGACGATCACGCAGGTCGCGCTGGCTGATCGTTCGGATCGTCCGTATCCCGAAGTGCTCGCGGCGCGCGTGATCGAACCGCTGGGCATGGCGCGCAGCACGTTCGAGCAGACGCTGCCTCCTGAGCGTTTGCGCCAGGCAGCGGTGGGCTATGGCCAGGATGGCGAAGCGATCGAAGGCAAGCGCAACAGGTATCCCGAGATGGCCGCGGCTGGTTTGTGGACGACGGCCTCGGATCTGGCCGTGTTTTTCGCCGAGCTTGCACGCGCGCGCGCCGGGAAGTCCGCGAAGATCGCGGCCGAGGTCGCGACCGAGATGACCTCGAGGGTAGACGAACTCGGTGATGGTCCTGGCGGCGAGGCAGTCGGACTGGGCGTGTTCGTGTACGAGCGCAATGGTGCGCCGTTTTTCGGTCATGGAGGCGCCGACGCGGGCTTCCGGGCCCATGCGATGATGAGTCTCGACGGCGGCTACGGCTTGGTCCTGATGTCCAATTCGGACAACGGATTTCTAGTCTTTGAGGAACTCCAACGCGCTGTGTTGGCCGAGTACGGCTGGCCCGGCGCCGAGCCTGTGCATGCACGCGTCGCGCTCGATCCGGACAGGCGTGCGCAACTTTTCGGTCACTATATGCTCGGCGATTCGGAAGTTGCGATTGCCGAGCAGGCCGGCAAGCTCGTTGTTCGAGTTCCCTTTGAGCCGCCGGTCGAGTTGGTGCCGATTGGGCCCGATCGATTGATCCACCGCGACAATGGCGCCGAGTTCCGGATACTCGGTGCAGGTTCGCTCGAAGTGATCCGCCCGCCCGCGCCCAAGCGTGCCGTTGCGCGTATTCCCAATACAGAGCACCATCCGCTGTTTGAGCTCGAGGCCGGGCGTTTCGAGAACGCGGCCGCGGCGTGGAGCAAGCGCATCCAAGCGCAGCCGGAGTCTGCGAGTAGCGAGGAAGAGCGAGCCAATGACCTCGGCTACCGCGTGATGGGGCGCGATCCTGCCAAGGCAGTCGAGCTGATGCGCCTCATCGCGACCGTGTTCCCCGATTCGTCGAACGCGCATGACAGCCTCGGCGAGGTCTACGCGAAGATCGGCGAGCGGGCGCTTGCGATCGCCGAGTACGAACAATCGCTGAAACTGCTCGACGCCAACCCGCAAGTTCCCGCGGCCGAGAAGGCGGTGCGCCGCAGCAATGCCGAGGCGCAGATCGCCAAGCTGCGCGCGGAGCAGTGACCCAGGTGCGTAGCGTGGTCCGCTCCCGGAGCGCGGCTGCCGGTGGGACCGAGAAGGGTGGCGCTACGGGAAAGGGACCAATAGGTTCGTCCTTTGGCCTGGGCTTGTTCGCATGTCCCGTGCATGTGGATTCGCACATGCGGGTCAGGCACACTTGGCGCTAGAATCTGTCCCCGAGGGCCGCACTATGAAACTCCAACTCGTTCTGTGCCTGTCGTTGTTGCCTCTGGCGTGCGGGTCACCGCGGACAAGCCACCCGCAGCGCATGGCTACGGTCGTCTCCGAGACCCGCAAAGACGTCGAGCGTTTCGAACTGCGTTTCCAGGAAGTCCGCGCACGTCTGGCCGAGGCTCGGCCCACAGCCTCGGCCGCGAGCGAGATCGGACCGCAAGTGGATCGCCTGCTCGTCGACGTCGAGGCACAGCTGCGCGAAGCCGATCTGCACTTGGACAGCGCCCTGGCCGAAACGAGCCACGAGCACTTCGTCTCCGCGCAAGAGGCCGTGAACAAGCTCGGAAAAGGTGTCCGTCAGCTCGAGCAACTTGCGCCAGCGATGGGCGCGCCGCACACGGTCAAGAAACCCTGACGAAACGCGGCGCGCGAAGGGGGCTTGGCGAAGCAGCGCGAGGTCGCGGCAAAGGCCCTTCCGCCCTTCTAGGGGCCCCCTGCGAGTCGGCGTTGCGCTGCGTGCAGGCGTAGCCTTACGATCGATGCATCTGCTGCAAGGAGATCCTCGAATGAACGTCCGCTTGGTACTCATCGGCCTGTTCATGGGTCTTGTTGGCCTTTGTGCCTACAGTTGCTTGGCGCCGCGATCCGCTGCTGACCGGCTGCTTGCTGAGGGCGCGTCGCTCCATGCGCTCGCAGCGCAAGCGTCGCCGCTGGAACCGGGCACTTTTCCGGCCAGTTGGATCCACGGGGCCGATTGCAACAACGACCCGCTGATCCAGGTCCACGCCTACAACGACAACTTGTTCATCCTGCGGCAGTCGAAGTGCGACACCTTCGAGGCGCCCTTCCTGTTCTTGCTTTTTGGGGACCAGAAAGCACTGCTCATGGACACCGGCTCCAAGGCATCCTCGCCGGTTTACGAGACGGTCAACCGAGTCGTGCGCGATTGGCTGCAAACCAACAACATGAGCTCGATCGAGCTGATCGTTGCGCACACGCACAGCCACGGCGACCACGTCAAGGGCGACTCGCAGTTCGAGGGCAAGCCGTTCGTCTCGACCATCGTGGGCCTCGATCTGCCGAGCGTGACGCAGTTCTGGGGTTTTACGAACTTTCCCGTCGACCAACCGACGATCGATTTGGGCCACCGCGTGATCGACGTGCTGGGCACCCCCGGGCACCACCCCACCAGCGTGACCCTCTACGACCGCCGCACGCACCTGCTGCTGACCGGCGACCTCGTCTACCCGGGGCATCTATTCGTGTTCGCACCCGAAGACTGGCCGGTGTTCCAGGAAAGCCTGCGTCGTCTTGTGGAGTTTTCCGCGGCGAACCCTGTCGAGTGGGTGGTCGGCTGTCACATCGAAATGGGCGCCGCGCCTTATTCTCCGTTCGCATATGGGACTGCTTACCATCCAAACGAGCACAGCCTGGAGCTGAAGCCGGACATCCTGCGCGACGTCTACAGAGCCGCTCGCGCGATGGGCGACCAACCCCAGTGTCAGATCCTGGCGGAATGCGTAATCCACCCCATGTATCTGTGCGGGCCTTTCTGGAACGGGTAGGCAGCGCTTGAGGGCGGTCCTTCTCGCTCTCGCCCTGGCGGGCGCTCCACACCCGGACTCGATGTCGAGTTCAACGCTGGTCGTACGCGGCCGCGAGGCCGAATTGACGCTGCGCTGCCAAGTGCAGTCGGTGATGGAAGTAGTGAAAGGCATCGACGCGGACGGCGACACGCGCCTAGACCCCAAGGAGCTCAGCGCGCGCGAGGCGGAAGTACTTGCCTATGTCGGAGAGCACTATCGCCTACGCTCCGGCACCGACCGCGATCAGAAAGGTGGAGTTCAAATGGCCGCACACGGCGTGTCCGCGGTTCTCGCCGACCCGGACGGCGAAGCTGAGGCGGGCCTCCGGCTGGGCGCCGTGGACGTGCACATGCGCTACGAAGCACCGACCGAGATCAGCGACCTCCTGATCGAGATGCGACTGTTTCTAGAGACCAGCCCCGACCACGTCGACGTAACCACCCTGGTGTGGCCCGACGGAGAGCGCGAGACGCACGCGCTGCGCGCGGCCAGCCCCGTGGTGCGCTGCGACCCTAGCAGTCACGGAGCCTTTGCGGCCTTCTTGCGCTTGGGCTTCGAGCACATCCTCGGCGGCTGGGACCACATCGCGTTCTTGGTAGCGCTGCTACTCGCGTCCAGGCGCGTGTCGTCGCTGCTTCTAGTCGTGACGGCTTTCACGCTGGCGCACTCAGTCACACTCGCACTCGCGGCGCTGGACGTCGTGAACACGGGACGCTTCGGCGGTGTCGTCGAGGCCACGATCGCGTTGTCTATCGCATACGTCGCGGCCGAAACGATGGTCCTGCCGCGCGATGGGCGCGGACGCTGGCCTGAGGCTTTCGTTTTCGGACTGGTGCACGGACTGGGCTTCGCTGGGTTCTTGGGCGAAGCGTTGCTCGCCGAGCGCTCCAAACTCGTGCCGCTGTTCGCGTTCAACCTGGGCGTGGAAGCCGGCCAAGTGCTGATCGTCACTTCGCTGGCCCTCGTGCTTGCTCTAATGCCCAGACCCGCGCGCGAGACCGAGCCATTTCTTGCGCCTATCTGGCTGCGCCGAGCCGGATCCGCGGTCGTACTCGTGTTGGGGCTGTACTGGTTCTTCCAGCGAATCTGACGGCGACGCCTGCTGTCGACTAGCGCTGATCTTCGGCCGGGGACCCGGTCTCCAAAACGACGAAAAGGGAACCCTTCCCGTGCGGCACCGGCAAGGCCGCGCCGCCCAAGACCAATACCTCGTCCGGCGCCAACGTCGTGCGAGTCGTCAAAGTACGCACGATCGAGCTTGGGGCCTGGAACGTGACCGGAGTCCCGTTCAGCTCGATGCGACGCTCGCCGACCGGCCGCTCCAATTCCGCCATCACCAATTCGAGCTCCCACTCGATCGCACCGCCTTCCAAGGGACGGCCCTGGGCGCGCAGGACGAAGCCTTCGCGCGCGATTTGGACCTGTGGGTCGGCGACGAGGGTGTCGCCCGTCGACTCGACCTGAAACGCCCCGACGTAGGAGCTCGTGTCGCAGACTGCAATGGACGCAGTTTGACCAGCCACCATGCTCAACTGCGTCCGGTTGACTTCCAAGGACTCATGCGCGCGCGAATCGAGTTCGCTTTGCCAGCGCTGCGCTTCCGCGCGCGAGCAGACCAGCGCAACGAGGGAGCCGGAGCGGGCGCCGAACAACTCGGCGGCCTGAGCATGGCTCACGGCCAGGAACCTGGCCTGCAAGCCGACCCTGGGACTGGACGTGGTAGCGGGCTCGAAGTCGAAAGCCCGCTCGGGGAGCCCGGCCGCATCGCAGCGGATGTCGAGGCTCGTGTCGACCGAGCGCAGATCGCGCACAGGTTCCAGCGCATGCCGGCGCGCGGCTTGGCAGGCAGAAAGGCTTAGGCACAAGGCAATCGTGGCGAGTGAATGGCGCATCAAAATAGGGAGTGAAGGACCAGGGTCGATTTCGGGATCTGACACTCGTACCTCAGCAGGCCGGATCCGGCTACAGGCCCCCGCCCGCTGCGGAAGGAATCCAAGCGCACGCCTCCCGCGAAATGCACGGCACGTGTTTCCGGGCTCGTTTTCCCCATCAGCCAGGCC
>JAKFYL010000056.1 GCA_021730845.1 Planctomycetota bacterium
CTGCGGTCCCTTGCCCGGTCGTGCCAGCGCCACCCATTCGCGGTACACCTGCATGGAAGCGTGGGTGTCCACGAAAACGTCGGCGTATTGATCCCCGGCCCGCGCACGTTCGACCTTTACGGCTTGGTGCCAACAGTGCATACCCGAAACCGGGTCGGGTTGCACCGGGAAGGTCAGATTCTGGTGCACACCGCCGTCGGTCCACCAGATGCGGCTGGTGTCGGGATCCTTGCTGGCGTACGGCACGATGCCCGCTAAGCGCCGGAAGCGGAATTGCCCGGGCGCGATTTCCTCGCGCGCCACTTTGGCCTGCGAGCACGACTGGTCCATCGGGTCGTCGAACAGGCGCCAGCGGCCCAAATGGTGGCTGCAAGCCACGATGCCCGGCCGAATGCCCTCGGTGATCCACACGCGGTTGACGAAGTAGCCGATGCGCGTGGTGATGCGCACCAAATCGGTCATTTCCACGCCGATGCGCCGGGCGTCCTCCGGGTGCATCCACACGGGATTGGTGTTCGAGAGTTCGTACAGCCACTTGGAGTTCCCCGAGCGCGTGTGGATCAAGGTCGGCAAACGAAAGGTGGGCACCAGGCAGTACTCGCCCCGTTCGCGGTTCATGTGCCGCCGGTTGACATGGCTTTCGATGTACTCGGGCAGCGCATACTCCGGCCAGCCCCACTCCTTCATCGTCGCACTGTAGATTTCCAGTCGCCGCGAGGGTGTGTTGAATCCCACACGCGGCTGGCCGTCCACCACGAGCCCGATGGCCTTCTCGCCCTTGGTGAGCGTGCCATCGGCGGCGGTGCGCGAACCCTCCAGCGCGGGGCCCGCAAGCACCTTCATGTGCCCTTCGTAGGTGTCCTTTTCGACCAGGAACGCCCCGTGACGGCGCATGTATTGGAGCGGATCCATGCTGGCCGCCGCGGCCGCCGCCGGCAGGCCCGGCACGGAATTCTCGAAGATCCAGCGGTAGTACTCGTCGACCGTGACGCGCTTGCCCGGGCGATAGGGGGATTCGTAGTACTTGCGCACGCCCAGCTTTCCATCCGGGTCGATGCGCCAGGAAAGCGAGATCCAGAATTCATCCTCCTCCCAGACTTCGCCCGGATTGGCCTGGTAGGTGAACTCGACCGGCTTGCCCATGCGCTCCATGGCCACGCGTTGGACCGGTTGGCGAAAACTGATCCACTTGGCCGCGTGGGTCTCCTGGCTCATCAAGTCGTGGCGCTCGGCGCCCAGTCCTACCGGCAGCACGTAGTCTGCGTATTGGGCGGTTTCACTCCACGTGGGACTGAGAGCGGCGTGCAAACCGACCATTTTCTCGTCACGCAGCACTTTTTCCCACAGCATGCCGTCGGGATTGGTCCACACCGGGTTGTAGACGCGCGTGAAATAGGCCGCCAGCTTGCCTCGGCCTTCTTCCAGGAAGTGCGGCAATAGGTACGACAGTTCGTGGTGCGAGAGCGGCCATTCGCGCGGGTAGAGCAGCTCGTTCCACACCGTCTGCGGCGAAGGCTTGAGGAACGGCGGAGGCACGAACTTGTCCTGCGTGTTGAGGTTCGTGCCGCCGCGCGCGCCGATCGAACCCACCAACGCGCCCACGAACTGGAGGCAGCGCGCCACTTGCCAACCGCCTAGGTTGCCCGAAGCCGCATTGCGCCACACATGCGAGGCGAAGCTGCGACCGGCGCGCCCGATTTCCCGCGCCAACTCGACGATCGTCGCGGCTCCGACTCCGCATTCCTTTTGCGCCAGCTCCGGTTTGGCGAATTGGTAGTGGGCCTGCAATTCGAGCACGAACTGTTCGAACGTGGCGGGTTTGCTCGGCGCCAACTCGCGCAAGAAGTCGCGCCAGTTCCACCAGGTTTCGACGAAGGCGCGATCGAACAGGCCCTCTTCGACCAGCACATAGGCGATCGAAAGCAGCAGCAGTGCCTCGGTTCCCGGCCAGGGCGCGATCCAGTAGTCGGCCATCGATGCTGTGTTCGACAAGCGCACGTCGATCACGGCTAGTTTCGCGCCGGCCATTTTGGCGTCGATGATGCGCTGGGCGTGGGGATTGAAGTAGTGGCCGGTTTCCAGGTGCGACGACAAGAGCAGCATGAACTTGCTGTGCTCGTGGTCGGGCGAAGGGCGGTCGGCGCCGCTCCACAGCGCATATCCCAGGCGCGCAGCCGCGGAACACACGTTGGTGTGGCTGTTGTGGCCGTCGACGCCCCAGCTTTGCAGCACTCGGTCCATGTAGCCGTCGTGGCCGGGCCTGCCCACGTGGTACATCACCTCCGTGCGCCGGTCCTCGATCAACGCCTGGCGGATGCTGGCGGCGAAGGTATTCAGCACCTCGTCCCAACTGGTGCGTTCGAACTTGCCGCTGCCGCGCGCGCCGACGCGCTTTTGCGGATACAGAATGCGGCCGGGGTCCTCGATCTGATTCTTGGTGGCCGGGCCCTTGGCACAGTTGCGCCCGCGCGAGCCGGGATGGTGGGGGTTGCCTTCCAGCTTTTGGATCGCGAGCGTTTGCTTGTCGACGTAGGCGACTAGGCCACAGGCGGCCTCGCAGTTGAAGCACGTCGTGGGCACGAGTGTGTAGCGACGTTCCACTTTCTTGGGCCAAGCGGCGGAGTCGTATTCGACCCAGTCGTCCCAGTGCTTCATGGGCGGGAACGACTCCAGCGGAGTCACGCGCATCGTGTGCGGGTCGTGCATGGTGTGTGCGCTTGGCTCGGCTCTAGGAAAGCGGCGGCAATTGCCCCGCCCGAATGTAGGCCGACTTGTAGAGGAACAGGCCGCCGAGCGCGACCAAACCTCCCACGCCTAGGACGCTGGCGGCCGAATCTGCCATGGAGGGTTCCGCGGACAACTTGAGCAGCGCCAGGGGCAAGACGACTCCCACGCGCGTGCCGAGCCAATAAGGCCTCGTCAGCACCCCCAAACGCGCGACGGGCAGGAAGGCCACCGCCTGACGCGCATTGTCCGTCGCGTGACTGCCGCGCGCTTCCAAGACCAAAAGCAACACATGCGCGAGCATTGCGCAACTGAAGATCGTAGTCAGAGGGCCGCGGTCCACGGCGAAGGGCAGTAGGCAAGCCGCGCCACACAGCAGCGCCTGCACCAAGAGATGGGGCAGCAGTTGGCGAGCTTGCCACAGATCGCGGCCCTCGCACTGCTGAAACAGAAAAGCGGTATAGCCCGCGACCCCCAGGCCCAGCACCGCATTCACCCAGCGCAAGACGTCGGCCGCGGCGTCCTGGCCGAGCCAGCGCAGCCCCAAGGTCGCCGCGACCGTTCCGGTGAAGGCCATCAGGATCCACGCGCCCTTGACCAGCCAGCTCTTGGTGTTCGGCCTGGTCAGGAGCGTGAAGAACTTCATCGGGCGTTTGAGATCCTCGACCAGCAGGAACGTGGTCAAGCCCGTGAAGGCTAGGGCCAGAATTTCGGGCAAGTATTGGCCGCCAAACCCGTGCAAGCCGAGCGCGGCCGCAAAGGGCGCGAGCATGGCCGCGCCCGCGGCGATGCCCTTGGTGATCAAGTACAGCGCCACCGGCCAGCCCCATTGGACCTTGTGCCCCGCGTCGAGCACCGTGCGCACGTTCGCCGCCGTCGCCAGGCTCGCGGGCCAAGCCTCGGGCTTGGTGTCCGGACGCTCGGACCAGATGTAGGTGTCCGGCACCTCGGCCAAACCCGGTTCGAGCGCCACCGGGTGCGTCTCGAGGTAGTGCACGTTGGGACCGGTTCCCTGTTCCGTTCGGCGCAGCAGCGTTTCGTGCTCAGCCACCATGCGGCTGATTTTGGACGTCGGATCGTGCAGGTCGCCGGCCACGATGGCTTGCTCGGGACACACGATCACGCAGGCAGGCTCCAGGTTCTTTTCGATGCGATGCGCGCAGTAGTGGCATTTCTCGACCGCGCCCGAGTCTTCGTTCAAGTAGATCGCATCGAACGGGCAACCCTGCATGCAAGCGCGGCAACCGATGCACGCGTCGCGGTCGATGTCCACGATGCCGTCCTTGCGCTTCTCCAGGGCATTGACCGGGCAGATGGTCACGCACGGCGCCTTGGTGCAGTGGTTGCAGCGCAGCACGGAGAAGTGGCGTTTCACGGCGGGAAACACCCCGGCTTCGGTGTACTTCACCCACGTACGAAAACTGCCCACGGGCACGTCGTTTTCGGCTTTGCAGGCCACCGTGCAGGCATGACAGCCGATGCAGCGGCGGTGATCCATCAAGAAGCCGTACTGCATGCGTGGGTGTTTAGGAGTGCGGGCGCGGAGTGGCGAACGGGGGGAAAGAAGAGCGCGAACCCAGAGACTAGGTGGCCGAAATGGCTGCCGCGGATCCGCCTGCTGCGGCGGCCTGCTGGGCTTGGATCAGCATGATGATTTGGCAAATCGAAGCAGCGCGAGCTGCGAGCGTAGCCTTGGGACCAGAGCCCAAGGCTTCCAGCGTGGCTGTAGCGCAGGCCAGATGAAAGCTCGCCTGCTTCGCCGGTTTGGGCTTGAGCGCGCGAATCACTTCGCGGTGGGAGCGCACGCGATCCACCAGAGGCGTGCCTTCGCTGGGCACGAAGCACAGAGTCGCGATTTCGGAGTAGTCGGCCGAGCACATGTGCAGTCCGGCGCTCTTGAAGGTGCCGTACAGAGACTGGAAGCGCGCGCCAAGCTGGCTGGGCTCACCCTCTTGCAGGGCCAAGATCATGGCCGCGGATTGCAGCGCGTCCCCGCGCCTGTACCCGCGGCGGTGGAGTTCCAGGAAGTTCGCCTCCACTCGCGCGGCCATTTCTGCCGGGCGTTGCGCGCCGCTTGCCAGCAGCGCGCTCACCGGCCAGTCGGCCTGCGAAGTGATCCAGGGATGGTCCTTCTTCATCGCCTGCCAGACCGACTCCATGCGCGCCACGTCATCCTCGCGCAGGGGCTGCGCCGCGCGGCCTCGCTCACCATGCAGCCACAGCACCATCACGGCTAGGGACTGGTAGGTTTCGCTGGCAAAACGCCAACGCGCTCGAAACCAGGGTTTGGCGCGCTCCAGTTGCTCGAGGAACGCACTCGCCGTCTGGTCGGCCAAGACCAAATTCGCGGCGATGAGCGTCGATTGGGTGCCCCGCATTCCGGAATACCACTTCGTCCGCGCGCGCATGTCCTTGACCGTCGCGTGCAGCCGGGCCGAAACCTCGCTCACGGAACCCGAGGCTTGAACGAGCGCCATTACCGCGAAGCGAAATGCGTCGCGCGATTCGTACCACTTGCTGCGGCCGACGAGCTCGTCGTACATGGCGCAAAATCGCCGCAGCGCGTCCGAGCCGCCGGAGTGCTCGTTCATGCTCCGGCGTTCAACGCAGACTCGAAGTCAGCAAGGTGACGGCGCTGCCGCCTTGCACGGTGATCCAGCGAGCGAGTGCCAAGGCATGCACGTCGGGACCACCGCCGCACAAAGGGCAGGTGGGGGGCGTGGGCTCATCCGAACCGCGGGTCGCTGCCGACCCAGCAAGAACGAACGCCAGTGCCGCCAGTCCGAACATGGCTAGCCTGATCCAGGCAGGGCACGCGCGAGCGCGTTGGGGAGGAATCATGGTTCTTTGGGGATCGGTACGGCGGTCCCGCTGGGACACCATCCTAGTACGCTTGACGGTCCCTAGCCACCATGAGCCCCGGGCAGGAACTGAGCGGCTCTACTCGGGCGGCCTGACGCCCAGGGACTTCGTCACGAACGGCGCCAATTCGCGCGCCATGGCCTGGTTGGCTTCGCCCAGGAAATGCCCGTCGTAGGGAATGACCGGGGACTTGCCTGTGCTTGCTTGCAGCCTCTCCACCGACGCATACATGTGTGTGCTGGGCAGCTTCAGTTCACGGCATTGGTCCAGCACCTTGTCGTTGAGTTGGCGTGTGGGGTGCTGCTCATGTCCCAGGGCGTGGTGATCGGGTACCACGGCGACCAGAGGTCCAAAGCCAAGCGAGCGGCTCAGATCGCGGAAGCTCTCCAAGTGCTGGCGGGTTTGCGCAAGCCCGCGCTCGTAGTAGTCGCTGCCCGGCGGTTGGTAGTGCGAATCGCGCCAAGCGTCGTGAAGTTGCATGATCAAGGCGCTGGAGCGTAGCCACTGTTTGCGCTGCCACTTGCGCAGCGTTGCGCCTTCCATGCGCACGCCGGTGTCGAAGGTCACCTGTCCGGAAGCTTGGAGTTTGGCGCAGGTCCCCGGCAAATCGACCGACGAGAGATCGTTGTGGTACCAGAACAGAATCACGACATCGGGCTCTATGCGGCTGAACAGCTCTTGCAGCAGGCCCAGCTCGTGCGCGGTCGAGTACCCGCGCAGACCTCCGTTGATCACGCGCCAATTGCGCGTCGGATCGTGCGCGCGCAGGGCCAGTTCGAGCTGGTTCGGCAGGGTCTGATCATCGGCCACGCCTTGGCCGTAGATCATGCTGTCTCCGAGGGCGAGCACGCGTGTTTCGCCGGGTGCTTTGGCCGCCAGGTCGGGGCCGCGCAGTCCGAGGTTGTTGATGCGCACCTTGTGGAAATAGGTGAAGTGCTCGCTGGAGGGGATCATCTCCCAGCCGCGCAGGGGATTGGCGCGCACTTCCATGAGCGGCATGCGCTCGGCGTAGGGCGAACCGTACATGATTCGCACGACCACTTCGGCGACAGCAACGGCGGCCATGGACGAAAGCCCAACAGCCATCATCCGCTTGAGCCAGGTCCGTCGCGCCATGGAGTGGAGAATGGGGTCGCTCCGACCATGGAGCGAGCACTCAAGAGTACCTTGACCTTGCTCGGCGGCGGTGTCCGTAGCGCGCGAGTGCCTTACTTTGGGGCTCCTTGTCTACACGCGCGCTGGTGTGGGGGGGCCGCGCTGGGAATTTCTTTCTCGCGTTCGCTCCGGCGCCCGTCTCAAGCCATCGATTCGACTCTTCGCCCCGCCTTGGCCGTGGCCTGCGGCTGGGCAGCCGGCTTGGGTTCGCACCAGCGAAACAACACCCAAGCAGGAAGCCCCAAAACGAGGACCGCGGCGGTCCAAAAGATCGCTAGCCCGGGCGAGCGTCGCCATAGGCGAGCTTCCTTGTGCACGTTCCAAGCCAGCCAAGCTGCGAATCCAAGGCCCAGCGCCAGGAGCCAGGGCCTCTTCCCGCCGAGCAAGGCGTGCATGTCCCAGGCCGAGCGATTGGCCCACGGCGTGGCGCGCGAGTACGAGAGCAAGAGGCTCGGCGGGGGAGCACAAAAGCAGGCCAGATAGGCCAGCGCATGCGTGGCCGTTTGGCCGATGCCCGGGCGCGCGACCGAGCCCAGGAACAGTTGCTTTCCGCTGGCGATCTCGACGACTTCGAGTGTTGGATCCAGCGCGTCGTACTCGGCGTAGCTCACGGAGTAGCGCTGCATGTCGTCGGCGACGGATGTCGGTACCGAGGTGGCACCCTCTTCCATGACGTAGGGCGCGAATCCGTCGCCGCTCGGCACGTAGAGACCGCGCTCTCCGCGCAGGACGCCGGCGTTCTCGTAACTAAAGGGCGCGCGGTAGCCGACTTTCGCCCAAGCGCTGGTGACAAGTCGCTCGACCCCCAGCAGTCGGTCGCCTTCCGGCAAGTGGGCCTCCACCATGGAAAACCGCCCATCGACCTCGACTCGTCGCAGCATCGTGAGCCGCTCCAAATCCACTAGCACGTCATGAGTGCGATCCGCGACATTCCAAACGCGTACGCACTGCGCCGACGCATTCGTGGCCCATTGCACATGGCGTGGCCGCCCTTCTTCGCTTAGAAACACGTGGTAGCGACCCGTGCGGTGCTCGAAGTACTCTCCGCGTGCGATGCTTGCGTTGTTGATGTCTATCCGGCGCCATGGGGCAACCGGTGTCCACGCGCCTCCGAATGCAAAAGCTCGGCCTCGCGCCACCATGCGCATTTTCTGGTCAGGCTCCGGCCAGCCCCAGTCCAGCCAGTAGGGGGCAAACGCAGTCAGTACCCCCTGGCGCCATCCACGGGGGTGTTTGCTTTCCCGGTCGCGCAGCCGTGCATCTTCGTGTTCCCTGCCATCCGCGTCTCGACGTACGACGAATCCGTCGCGGTCGAAGTCCGCGCGCAAGACCTCTCCCTCGGGCAAGATCGCGAGCACAGCAAACGAGTCTCTCAACTCTCCAGCGGCGAAGGAAGACGCCGCGCGGCCTACGAGCATCAACGGCGGCCCCGCGACCAGGAGCAAGCCACTCGCCAGGGCGATTCCCGCTCTGTTCCGAAGTGGAATGTCCGGATCGACGCCCGCGCAGAACGCCCGTCCCGCGCACCAAGCGACCACCAATGCCATGAGCGCACTGGCGACCGGGAAGAGCCAATCGCACCACGCGGGCGCATGCAGCAGCGCCATGGAACCGAGAGCCGCAACACCAAACAGCCCCGCTCCAGCGGTAAACGTCGCCAGACAGCGCAGGCCCATGCCGTGGCGCAGTTGGCTGCACAAGGCCGCATAGCTCCAGGCGGACCAAGCGATTGTGCTCACCAAAGCGAAATCGAGCACACGACTCCACATGCCGTCGTGCTGCCAGGGCGAATTCCAGCGCTGGACAAGCGACCAAATCAGCGGCGGCCCAAAGGCAAAGACGGTTGCGCCTGTCAGCCCGACCAGACACTTGGCTCGAAATGCGCCCTGCGCCCCGGTGGCACGGTGCGTCAACAGTTGGCGCGTCTTCCACAGCGATTCTGACGCGAATTGAGCGAAGCCAAGCTGCAAACCGGCGAATAGTGCCAGCAAAGCAGCGAAATTCATCGTTTCGTCGTCCGACCAGCCCGGAGGCCACAGCAGATCCGTGTCCTCGAACACGAGGAACCACAGCGCCACCAGCGCTGCCAGCACAAGGATCACGTTCACGCGGGCCTGGGCCCACTCTTTTCGAATCAAGGCTCTCATGGATTCACTCCGCTAGCAGCCCCGAGGACAACGGGGCCGGCCGTCAATTCCAGAAAGGCTTCTTCCAAGGAAAGTCCGTCCGCCGGCGGCAAAGCGGGATCGAGCGCGCGCAAAGCGCGTTCGATCGCTTCGCCGCGCGATCCGTCGTCGAACAGCACCAGCCGCGCGCCGCCGCGCTCGAGCTGAACGCGCAGCAATCCGGGCACGCTGGCTTGCCAC
Source organism: Planctomycetota bacterium (assembly GCA_021730845.1). GTDB lineage: Bacteria > Planctomycetota > UBA1135 > UBA1135 > JAKFYL01. The sequence goes on from JAKFYL010000056.1 coordinate 9,108, forward strand.
TCCGCGGCCGGGCGCGCAGTCTTGACGAAGCGGCGCGAGATGCGGCGCTTGAGCTGATCCAGCTCCATATCCGCCACCAAAGCGCCGCCGTGCAGGATGCCCACTCGGTCGGCCACGCGCTCGACATCGCCAAGGATGTGCGAGGAGTACAGCACGCTGCGACCCTGCTCGCCGAGGAGCTCGATCATGGCGTCGAGGAATTCGCGGCGCATGGCGGCATCGAGTCCCATGGCGGGATCGTCCATGAGCAGCACTTTGGGCCTGGTAGCCAAGGCCATGATCAGCACCACCAGCGACCTTTGGCCGCGCGAAAGCGCGCGCAAACTGGCTGCCTGGGGCAGGTGGAGACGCGACAAGGCTGCAACGGCATAGGCGCGGTCAAACGTGCTTTGTGTTCCGGCTTCGAATTCGACTAGATCGCCGATGCTCATGAACGGGTACACCGGGTGGCCTTCCGTGACCAATCCCACGCGCGAACGTGTCTTCGCGCTCAAGTTTTCGCTGGACTCGCCGAGCAATTCCGCGCGCCCGCTGTGAGGCAGAAGTTCGCCCAGCAGGATGCGAAAGGCCGTCGTCTTGCCGGCCCCGTTGCGGCCCAGCAAGGCGTAGATCTCACCCTGGCGAACGCTGAAACTGAGCCCGGTGAGCACGGCTTGGCCGCGGTACGAGCGCGTGACATCTTGAAATCGAATTAGATCGGTCATGGAGAAGTTCCTTGGTCACTCGCGTGCAGGTCCAGGCGCGCCAAGACCGCTGCGCGAATTTCTGGCGGGCTGAAGTCCAAGTGAAAGGCCTCGATCACCAAGCGCTCGACCAACTGAGACAGGCGTTTGTTGCGCTCGCGATCCGAGAGCGGACTCGAGCGCTCCGCCACGAAACAACCCGCACCTTGTCGGCGCACGATCACCCCCTGGGACTCGAGCTCGGCATAGGCCTTGGCGACCGTGTTGGGATTGATCGCAAGCTGCTTGGCCAAGTCGCGCACCGAGTCGAGCCGCTCACCGGCAGCCAACTCGCCGGATGCCACGGCGCGTTTGACCCCGAACACGATCTGTTCGAACAACGGGTCGGAACTGGAGGGCTGGATGCGCAGGAACATCGTCGCGGTGAACGGTACTAGAACACATGGTACAGTGTGCAAATGAAAAGTGCGATCCGCATACGCGAATTGTCATAAATACTTGAAATATATGATCTTATGGTACAGCGTCGAGGTATCGCGCCAGTGCCCGGCGGGCAAGCTTCCGACCATCGCGCGCGTGGATTATGGAAACTGCCTCCATGCAAGCCCCCGAGCGCCATCCGGCATTCTGGCGCGTCTGCGCACGGCGCATCCTCGCGCGTCGCTGCCCGCAGTGCGGCCAAGGTCCGTTGTTCCGCTCGCGTTTTCGCTTGCTGGATCGCTGCAGAAACTGCGGCCTGCTGTATCGCCGCGAACCCGGCGCCGAACTCGGATCGATGACGTTGGTTTCGGTCGTAACGGAGTTGTTCGCAGGAGCCTTGTTCGTGGCCGTTTGGCTGCTGACCGATTGGGGCGCCGGGCTTGCGTTGCTGATCAGCGTGCCAACGACCCTTGTGTTCTGCTATGCCAGCCAGCCTTGGTGCATGGCGGCCTGGGTTGGAATCGACTACCTG
>JAKFYL010000019.1 GCA_021730845.1 Planctomycetota bacterium
GTGGTCCGCGTAGGTTTCGATGCGCGCGGACTGGAAGCTGCGTGCAGGATGAATCCGCAGCCAGTCAGGGCCCTGCTCCACGCGCACCCCCAGGCGCGCTAGTTCGGTTGCCGCGGCGTACAATCGATCCGATTCCTTGAGTCGCAGTCGAGCGATGTTCTTGATGCGCGTGGGGCCGGACGCAAAGGGCGCCACCAATGCTAGCGAGAGCACCATGTCCGGCATCGCATCCATGTCGAGTTCGATGCCTTGCAGTCGGCCACCCGTGAGCTGCACGCGGCCGAAAGTAGCCTCCACTTTGCAGCCCATGCGGCCCAGCGCGAAGGCAAATCCCAGATCGCCTTGGGCCGACGTTTGGTCGATGCCGGACATCTCGACCGTCGTTTCCGTGATCGCCGCGGCCGCAAGAAAGTACGACATGGCGCTGGCGTCCGGTTCGACGGCGACCACGTCGCAGGTGGGCTGGCCGGGGTCCACGACGAAAGTCGTCGCGCCTTCGCGGCGCGCGCGAATGCCCACCTTCTGCAGCAGCGCCAGCGTCATGTCCACATAGGGACGCGAGACCTGCTCGCCGGTCACTTCGATTCGTACTGGTCCTTCCTGCTGCTGGCTCGCAAGCAGCAGCAAGGCCGTGACGAACTGCGACGAAGTGCTACCCGCGATGCTCCAAGTGCGCGCCGTGATCGGCCCGCCGTGAATTCGTACGGGCAAGCGGTCCTTGGCGCGCAGGCACTCGATGCGCACGCCTAAGGCAGTGAGGGCCTGGATCAAGTCCCCCATCGGGCGCTCGCACAGTCGTTCGTTGCCGGTCACGACAGTGGATCCCTTGGCAAGCGTGGCGAAGGCCATCAAGAGGCGCGCCGCGGTGCCGGCTCCGCCCATATCGCACTCCGCGCGCGGCGCCTCCAGACGCGTCCCCACTCGAGTGACACGAAACCCGCGTTCGTCCTGCTCGACGTGAAGGCCACCGAAGGAGTCCAGCGCTCGCGCGAGCCGCAAAGTGTCGTCGCATACGTTCCCATGATCGACGACCGTCGTACCGCTGCGCATGGCGGCCAGGATCAACGCGCGAGAGGTGTAGGACTTCGATCCTGGCACCTGTGCCAGAAAGGGCAAGGGATTGCGCCCTACAAGCCGAGCAACGAGGCGCGTTGGTTGGGCCATACTCGAGGCTTATGGACAGACCACGAACTGCAGAGCGTTGGTGAGGTTGGTGGTCGAGGCGGAGGCCGGATCGCGCGTCCAGAATTGACCCCATACGTTTTGGCCCGCCACGAGGGCGGGGTCGCTGCCCACGGCGATGTGAATGTTGAAGTCCAAGACCGCTTGACCCGCGCAGGCGCCGCTGCCGCCGGTGCTCAGCGGAGCCGTGCGCACCAAGGGCAGTTGCATGCACAGTGTGCCGCCTAGAAAGGGCGCCGCGTCCGGTCCGACCTTGGAATAGAAGAACAGGCCATTCGTTTGTGCGATCAGGCCGCTGGCGGAAATCGTGAAACCCGAACCCGCCGACTGACTGGCAGTTCCACTGCTGGCAATGGCGGGCAAGCAGCCTTGCGAATTGGTCTGCGCCGTGCAGTACACCGTCGGAGACGGGCAGGGTAAGTCCGAGTTGCGACCCCACACGCCGATGTCATGGCTGCCGCTGATCCAGCCCTTGTCTGGATTGGCGAATTTGATCGTGCGCAATTGCGTGCCGGATGGAATGGCGGGCTGCTCCACCTGCCAGCTCGCGCCGCCATCGCTGCTCCTAGCCACGAATGCACTGTCGCCGGTGACCCACAGGGTGTTCGCGTCGACCACGCTCATCCCGAGCAAATGGCCTAGGTAGCCGGGGATCTGGCTGCTGCTCCAGGTAGCGCCCGAGTCCACGGTCTTGAGCACCGTTCCCTGCTCTCCAACCATCCAGCCAGTGAACGGCTCTTGACCCTTGGCAAAATCCACGTCCCACACAGCGATCGAGGGCGTGAAAAGGTGCGTCCAAGTGCTACCGCCGTCGGTGGTTCGAAATACCTCTGAGCCCGCGATCCAGCCGTTTTGACCGTCCACGAAGTCCATGCCGTAGTACGTACCCAGAGGCGTCGGCGTGGTCGACGGCCACGACAATCCGCCATCCGTGGTTCGGAATACGAACGTGTCACCGGCCACGAGCGCCACATTGGGGGCGATCGCTTCGATGTCGTGCCAATCCATCTGGAGTCCGAAAGCGATCTGATTCCACGACAAGCCGCCGTCCTTGGTGTAGGCGACGCTGGGAAAGAAGGATTGGCGCTTGCCACAGGCATAGCCATTCAGGTCGTCGAAGAAGCTTACGTCCCACCACTGGTAGTTGACGCCACACGGGATGCTGACCCAGTTCGCGCCGCCGTCTTGGGTGCGCAAGACATTGGAGTCAAAAGTCGCTGCCCAGGCATGCAGCGAGTCGCTGGCGTCGATTCCAATCACGAACGGTCCCGGCACGCTGGTGCCACCGGCGATCAGGCTCCAAGTCGCGCCACCGCTGGTGGACTTGGCCACGCTGCCGGCCGCGCCGCTGGCCCACACGGTGAAGAAATCGACCGCATCGATTGCCAGCAAGTCGGCGCTTCCAGCGCCGCTGCCGGCGCTCCAAGTTGCCCCCCCGTTCGTTGTGGATAGCACAGCGCCCTGAGCTCCAGCAGCCCAACCGCGATCGCTGGTCAGGAAAAACAAGTCGTGCAGCACGCCGCCGGTCGGATTGGTCTGCGGGGTCCACTGCGCTCCGCCATCCGTGGTACGCAAGATATCGGCGCCAGCGCAGATCCAACCCTGGCTCGCGTTCACGAAGTGCACGGCTGTTAGTTGAGCGCTCGTGCCGGTGGAAACCAACGTCCAAGTCGCGCCAAAATTCATCGAGAAAAACAGCGCGCCCGCCGCACCGGTCAGCCAAGTGTGACCGCTCGGCAGCACTTGGATGTCGGTCGGCGAACTCAGGCCGGCGACCGCACCGATGTCGGTCCAGCTCAGACCGCCGTCGGTGGTGGTCAATACATGGCCCGCCGTGGTTACCGCCGCACCCTGGCTGGCGCTGGCCATCGACAGCTCGCGCACATTGGCGGCGTGGGTCTGTTGCCACGATTGGCCCGCGTTGCTCGTGCGCCAAATGCCGTCACCAGCACACCAGCCCAAGCTGCCGGATTGGAATTGCAGCGCCGCGAGCGCGCTCGCGCCCGGCGAGACGCTCGCCCAATTGACGCCGCCGTTGGTGGTGTGCTGCAACGTTCCGTCTTGGAACGCGACCCATACGTCCAGCGCGGAGAGCGCTTCCAGGTCCGTCGCCGCCGGAGGTTGCTGTGGGTACTGCGCGCTCCAGGTTTGGGCGCTTGCCCCTTGGGGCAGGGCCAAAAACGAAAGCAGCGATATGAGAACTAGTGCGTAGCGACTGGGGTAATTCATGGCTGGTGCGAGAAACCCAATCAACTGGCGTTCCGTCCGAGCGGAATGGCTCGAAAGGCCCTCGCGAGCGAACAGCAAGTCCAACAAGTATACGCGCGTCCAGAACTTGGACGATTTTTCCGCCACGCCGCCTCACCAGCCTCGGCGCAGCGCGGTCCGCTTCTTGCTCTCTGGCTAGGACTCAGCCTCGGCTGCCGCAGTTCGCTGACGCCTAAGAGCTAAAATCTCCATGAGCATGCCCATTCCCTTCCTCACCGCCCGCCTCGCCCATCTGGCCCTGATTCTTACGCCACTTTCTGCGGCGTCTGCGTCCGACTTGCAGTACGTGCTCCCGGGCGACCTGACTGCTGCGGTCAGCGCCGGCTCGCAGGTCAAACCGGCGATCGCGCGCGGCAATGGCCAGTACTTGGTGGTGTGGGAAGACGATCGCGCCACGCTTGGCCAAGGGGTCGATTCTCCCGGCAACGTCCAGCCCAACCGCGACATCTACGCTGCGCGGCTCGACGCCTCAGGCCAGCGCATCGATTCTGTCCCCATCGTCGTCAACCAGGATGCCTTCGATCAGTTGTCGCCGCGCGTGGCCTTCAACGGCGAGAATTACCTGGTTGTCTGGCAGTCAGCCCACTCCACCGGTTTCTTCGTCAGCGAAGGCATCTACGCGGCACGTGTCACTCCCGCGGGCGTGGTGCTCGACAACCCGCCGATCGTGATCGAGGACACGGACGATTTCGACGAGCGCGATGCCGCGGTTGCCAGCGACGGCAGCAATTGGCTCGTGGTCTACAACGATTTCCACGGTGGAGCCTCGGAATCCCTGGACGGCGCCCTGGTTCACGCGCTCGGCTTCGTGACGCAAAAAACCTTGCTGAATCCTGGGGCCCAGTTCCAAAATCCCGTCAACCCCGACGTGGAATTCGCTGCGGGCCGCTATCTGGTGGCCTACGAGAAGGGCTACGCCGGTTCCTATGGGCGGGTGTTTGGAACCACGCTCGCGCCGCTTGCGCCTGAACAGGTGTACAGCGCGAACTACACCAAGCCCGAGTTATGCACGAACGGCAGCTCGTTCTTCGTCTCCATGGGCGGCGCCCACGGCACGCCGGTGGATGCGAACGGCACACCGGCCATTCCTGGCGGAGCGTCCTATTTGGGCAACGCCGGCGTTTGGAATCCGGAGACCGACTGCGCCTTCGATGGCACGAATTGGGCCATCGCCTTCTCGAATCTGGTGATCGGCGGCGTTCAAACCCTGCACGTGTCGCGCGTGACTCCCGCCGGCGACCTCGTGCCGGGCAGCCCCACCACCTTGCAGACCACGGCCACCATGCGCGAATTCGCGCTCGCCGGCGGCGACGGAGCCACCCAGGCCGTGTGGAACGACTACAGCGTGTCGGCGGTGAACGGAAATTTCGGAGACCTGGGCGATGTCTTCGCGCGCCGGGTCTTGACCGACGGTTCCTTGAGCAACATGGTCGATGTGACCTACTCGCCGCCGGCGCAAACTTCGCCGGTCCTAGCCGGTACAGCGCAGGCGGGATACCTCGTGGCCTATCTGAGCCTTGTCTCCGGAACCACACGCGTGCTCGCTCAACGCCTGACACCGGCAGGGCAGCCGATCGACTCGGCCCCGATCTTGCTCGAGACCGGCACGCGGCGCATCGATCGCCTCGACGTCGCCTTCGACGGCTCGCGCTGGTTGGTGGTGTGGGCGAACAACTTTGGCACGCTGCGCCACACCTTCGGCAAGCGCGTCGCGCTGGACGGCACCATTCTGGACGCAGCCGCCATCAATATCGTGCGCGGCGAGCGCCCGAGTGTGGCCGCGCTCGATGGCGCGCCGCTGTTCCTGGTGGCCGCCTGGGACCACAACCAGTCCAATGAGCTCATTCGCGCAACGCGCGTCGACGGCGCCACGGGAGCCCTGCTCGACGCGCCCTACGTGACCCTGAGCAGCGGCAGCGGCTTCCCGGACTCACTGGGGTTCGACGATCGCTGGCTGGTCGTCTGGGGCGGTGTTGGCGCCGCCTTCGTGGGCCAGAACGGAAGCCTGGGCACTCCGTTCGCCGCGGCATCCGGAATCTCCGAGACCAACCACGGACTCGCGCGCACGGGGGACTTGGCTTTACTGACATTCCAGCAGAACAACTCGATCAGCGCACAGGCCGACATTCACGCGCGCCGGATCATGAAAGACGGCACGTTCCTCGACCCTGCCTTGGGTTTTCCTGTGTGCCAAGCGCCCAATTACCAATACGACCCACGCGCGGCCTTCGACGGAACCCAGTTCCGTGTGACCTGGAGCGATTGGTCGACCGCGCCGTTGCTCGTGCCGGGCATCGCCGATCTGCGCATGGCCAAGATCTCGACCGCCGGCGGGGTCGCCAACGTGTGCGGTCAGGCTGTTGCCAGCGATTTGTTCTTGCCCGAATCCGATGCCGAAGTGTGCGGCGGCGCGGGCACAATCGTGGTGAGCTTGTGCGTGTTGCATCCACAAGCGCCCTACGGCGGCGTGCGCGTCGAAGTGCACCGCTTCGACGAGTCACCCCTGGGAACCTCGTTTTGCTCCGGCGATGGATCGGCGCTTGCTTGCCCGTGTGGAAACACCGGCGCCGCGGGCACAGGCTGCGCCAATTCCAGTTCTCAAGGCGCCAAGCTCAGCGCGTCCGGCTCGACCAGCCTGGCCGCCAACGCGCTGGCCTTCACGGGCCAAGATCTGGTGCCAGGAGTCAGCGCCGTGCTTGCACAAGGCAGCATCCCCGCCAATGGCGGGCTAGGCACTCCCCTAGGCGATGGAATCTTGTGCGTCGGCGGTTCGATCGTACGCCTGGGGATCCAATCAGCCACCGCAACAGGTTCGGTCTCGTTCGGGCCCAATCTCGCTGCCGCAGGCGGCTGGATCGCCGGTCAAACGCTGCACTTCCAAGTCTGGTATCGCAATCCCGGCGGCCCGTGCGGTCAAGGTGTCAACCTTTCCCAGGGCCTAACCGTCACCATGACGCCCTAACGCGCGCGCCTGTTACAGCGTGCCCTTACCATCGCGCGCACGCTACAACGTGCGCCTGGGCGGCAGTACCACGTTTGCAAACAGCAATCCGCCAACCAGCGCTGTCGCCACCAGGATCATCTCAAACGCCGTGCGCACGCCAGAAACCGCGTCTTTCGCGAGAAAGAGGTCCAGCGCGCGGTAACCGATCGATCCAGGCACGAGCATGAGAATTCCAGGCGTGGTCGGCACCAACGCGGGGCGATTGATCAGGCGCGCGTACACGTTGGCGGTCACTCCCACGCAAGCGGCGCCTAGGAACGAGCCCAGGTCCGCGCCGAGAATCTGCTGGCCGAGTCGCGCGCCAAAGTAGCCGATCCAACTGGCGGCTAGGATCCAAGGCAACTCGCGCCAGCGCGCTTGGAACAACACGGCGAACGCCACGGGCGTGAGCAACACGGCGAGCCACAGTGCCGCCCCAGGCAAAGGAGCGACCCCGTGGGATTGCCCCGTCGTCGCCGCGCCCAGCCATGCCTCTCCCACTCCGCGCCCCAGGGCGACGCCTAGGGCGATGGTGAGAAACACAGTGACCGCGCCGGAAAGGCGCGCGGAGCCCGAGACCAAGTGGCGCGTGGCGAGTTCGATCATGGCCACCGTCAAGGCGAGTCCCGGCACAGCCACGATCAGCGCGCTCAACGTGACCATGCCCGCATCGATCGGCAGCCAGACGCGCGCGCAAACCAGCGCCAAGAACGCCGCCAAGAATCCGCTCAACGGTTCGAAGAGCCGCGCCGCCTCGCTGGCACGCGGCACAAAGCGCGCCAGCACACCGAGCAGCATGCCGATGGCCGACGAAACCAGGACTTCGCGCGCACCGCCGCCGAAAACGGTCGCAGCCCCAGCGCTTGCAAGGCCGCAGGCGGCGACGGACATCCAAGGGGGATGGCGCGCGCCTTGAGTGGCTAGTCGATCCAGTCGCTCGTTCGCCGCTGCGATGGAAGCCGTCCCGTCTTCGACCCGCTCCAGCAACTCGTCGAACTCGACCAACTTGCCTAAATCGATGTCTCCAGGCTCGATGCGCAGCATGCGCACGCGTTGCTGGGCTCCTTGGCCGAAGGAGGCGATCAGCGAGGTGGGCGACGAGAGGAACTGGGCTTGGATCCCAAAGTGCTTGGCCATCACGCCCAGCAAGCGTTCCAGCCGGTGCGCGGGGGTGCCGTGGGAGTGAAGCAAGCCCGCGACGCGCACGAGCAGGGCCTCTGCTTCGTCGGTACCCGGCGCCTGCTGCTGGGAGGAAGGCACGCGCGCGGCCTAGGGAGCGGCCGGGGTCGGCATGCGCGACGCCAGTTCACGCGCGCGGCGCAGCAAACGATCCCAATCGAAGGCCGGGCCCGGGTCGTATTTTTCGTCCTGCACGTGGTAGTGCCCCAGAATTCCGCTGAAGGCCTCCCAGGCCTCTTGCGATAGCGCACGCGTGCTGACCGCGGAGCTAGAGACGCCCGGAACCTCGCGCGGCGCTTCGAGCCGAATCTTGGGCAGCGCGCGGTGCAGACCTGCGCTCAGGCGCGCCAAGGACTCGTACTGCGCCGGCGTCAGATCCCACATCTCCAGCTCCTGATCTTGAATCGTTCCGCGCACGCGCTGCGGCTGCGAGGGACGCGCCACGAAGTCTTGGGTTCGAATGCCGGGCTCACCAAGGCGCACAGGAATGCGCACGCGCGGCCCCAACTCGTCGCTGGTGTACCACTCGTCCAGGGCTGAACTCTGGCCGGGAGGGTAGGCGCCGATGTTGGCGATTTCCACGCCAACGCTGCGCCCGTTGGACTTGGTCGCGTGCCAAGCCGTTTCGGCTACATCGAGCGTTTGGTAGATGGTCCCGTCCAAGTCGAGCAGGAAATGCACCGACAGCTTGCGCTGGTCGTGCAAGACCTTGAAACACACTCGGCTGGTGCCGCACACGTCGTAGTGCAGCACGAATTGGTCGACGCACTCCCGAAGTTGCTGGAGCGTCTTCTCAGGTGCGCACTCGCGCCCTGGCAGATAGCGCAAGCCCGTAGGCGGATCGGCCGGCGGGGTACTCGGAAAAGCCAGTGCGCGGGAGTACGCGTCGTAGCCGCCCGGTTGCGTCCAAAGCACGACCGGCGCACCGATCTGGACCCGCGTGCCGGCAACCACGATCGATTGACCCGGCACGGGGATGTTGCGCGCGCTGGGGCTTGGCGCGTCGAGCGTGGCGAAGGGAGCGGGCCTATTCTCGGCAGTGGAGCTTGGCTGGTGCACGCGCGGCGCGGGAGCGGTGCACGCGGCCAGGCCAGCCAGAAGCCCGGCCCAGAAAATGCGCCCGCGCGCCTGAATGGCGAGTGTTCGATGCATGGGCTGTGGATCGCAGAATGCCCCCCGGCGCGCGGCCGTTCAAGGGCCGGGGCTGCAGGCCCTAGACGCCGGCGGGGCCCTTTGGCCCCGGCCTCGCCCCTTCTGCGCCCAGCTCCTCGCCGGGATTGACGAAACGCTCGGCTTCGAAGCGGTACTGCCGATCGTGCAGCTCGCGATAGCGCCCGCCCGCTTTGTACAGCTGGCTGTGAGTTCCGCGCTCGACGATGCGGCCCTGCTCCACGACCAGGATCTGGTCGGCCGTGCGAATGGTCGAGAGCCGGTGCGCGATCACAAAGGTGGTGCAGCTGCGCCGCAGCGTCGCCAGCCCGTCTTGGATCAAGGCTTCGCTCTCGCTATCCAAACTCGACGTGGCCTCGTCGAGAATCAAGATCTTGGGGCGCGCGAGCAACGCGCGAGCGATGGCCACGCGCTGACGCTGCCCGCCCGAAAGCTTGATCCCGCGCTCCCCCACCACGGTGTCCATGCCCTTTTCGAAGCGCGCTACGAATTCATCGCAGTGGGCCAGCTTGGCGGCTGCCTCGACTTCCTCGCGCGCCGCGCCCGGCCTGGCGAAGGCGATGTTGTCCGCGATGGTGCCGTCGAATAGGAAATTGTCCTGCAAGACCACACCCAAGTGCCGGCGATAGTCCGTCAGGCGAAGCGAAGCCAAATCGCGGCCGTCGAGCGTGACGCGCCCTTGCTGCGGCCGGTGAAACGCCATGACCAGCCCCACGAGCGTACTCTTGCCGGACCCGCTCGATCCCACCAGCGCGGTGGTCGAGCCTGCCGGCGCGTGAAAGTTGATGTCCGAAAGCACCGGCTTGTCCGGCTCGTAGGCAAAATGCACGTGCTCGAAGGCGATATCCCCGCGCACATCAGGGCACGCCTCTCGCAACTCGTCCCCGGCATTCTCCATGGGGACCTGCCGGATTTCGCGGATGCGATCTAGGCCCGCAAAGGCCTCGGTGATTTGCGTGCCGATCGAAGCGATCTCGATCACTGGCCCCACCACCAAGCCGATGAACACCAAGTACATCAAGAAATCGCCCAGCGTCATTTGGCCGGCGAGAATCGACTTGCCGCCAAAAACGGTCAAAAGCGCGCCCACCAGTCCGACGATAGCCACCGAAACCGCGTTGGTGGCCGAAACTCCGGTCACGGCGCGCCGCACGTTGTCGAACAGACGCTCGACGTCTGCGCGGAAGACGCGTTCCTCGTTGGCCTCTGCTGCATAGGCCTTGACCACGCGCACGCCGCCCAGGGATTGGTTCAGGCGGCCCGTGATGTCCGCGGTCAACTTGCCCCGCTCGCGAAACAGCGGCCGCAGGACCTTGAAAGCCCAAGTCATGGCGCCGCCAAAGACCAAGAGCAGTCCCATGATCGCCAAGGTGAGCTTCCAATTCAGGTACAGCAGCACCAGCATTCCCAGCGCAGCCGAAACCAATCCCCCCACGAACTGCACCAGACCCGTACCGACCAGATTCCGCACGCCCTCCGCATCGTTCATGATGCGCGCGATCAGAACGCCGGTTTGGGTGGAGTCGAAGTTGCTCACCGGTAGGCGCAACACGTGGGCCTGCACACTCTTGCGCATGTCGTTGATGGCGCGCTGAGCCGCCACGCCCAGAATCTGGCTCAGGGCAAATCCAGTGGCGGCTTGCACACAGGTTGCTCCAAGGCCCGCCAGAGCCAGCGGCCAGAGCAATTCGATCTTCCGCTGACCAATCACGTCGTCGATCAGCAGCTTGGAAGTCGCCGGCAACACGAATCCCGCAAGCCGACTGACCAGCAGCAGCACCAGGCCCAAAGCCAGTCTGCGCCGGTGCTCATACGCCAGGGCGCGCATCTCGCGCCAGCTCGCGCTGAACGTGGGTCGCTTCTTCTTGGGTTCCATGTGCAGCCGTGACGCCAGGGGGGCGCGCCCATGTCTTTAGGGCGGGCAGTATCGCAACCAGCGGGCCAAAGCGAAGT
>JAKFYL010000362.1 GCA_021730845.1 Planctomycetota bacterium
GCGCAGGACTACGCATTGGAGCCTTGCCGCCATGGTTGGCTTGCTGGCCTTGGCCCTCCCGGCCTGGCTGGCATGGCTGAAGCCGGCGGTCTTTGGCGTCGCGGCCGAAGGAAATCGCGGACCAAGTGCCACGCGCAATGAGCCTCTTACGGATTCGGAAGGCATCACCGCGGCGGAAGCGGAGGCGCTCTTGCCTCCGGTGCCCGGCCCCGTGCGGACGTCCGCCTCGCGCAAACCGTGGGTCGACCAAGTCCAAGCTCCATCGCCCTATCCCCCCGACCCGCGCCGCGTGGGCGGTATCCCCGCTGGCACGACCCCACTCCCTGCTCGTCATGCCCCAAGCACCCCGCAACCCACCGCGAATGACCCTGCGCCCGTCGGGCGAGGCGCTGCCAAAGGTCTCGATCGAGCGGGACACGGCGCTGTTGCGCATCTGGCTTCCGCCGAATCCGGCACAGACCCCTTCGCTGCCGTCGTCTTCGACACTCCCTCCGCGCGCGCAGCCGACTCTGCTCCGGCGGGACGAAAGCCGTCGGCCCAAGAACTAACCCCACGCGTCGAACAACCACCGCCGCTGGCGCAGCCCAAGGCTGTCGACCCGGCGCCGCGTGCCTCCTGGGAGGAAAACTCCGTTGAAGTCGAGGAAAGTCCCGCGCTGCACGTAGACGCCTACGGGACGCCGCGCGATCTGGTGGCTCAATTGCGCTCGGCCAACGAGACCGCGCGCGCCGACTTGGACGACTACGAGGGTGAAGACGACGAACTCGGCGATCCCAAGCCACTGGATCCCGAAACGGCCCAGGCAGTGCTCGACCGCTTGCGCGCGGCCAAGCAGGAGGAGGCGGTCTTACCTGTCTCCGCGCAAGCGCAAGCTCCTTCGAAGCTAGACGAGGACATCGAATTCGAGGGCATTTCACCCGACATCGAAGACGAGGACGAAGACGAGGACGAAGACGAGGAAGACGATCAGGAAGTTGACGAGGAAGACATCGAAGACGCCGAGGTGGAGGAAGTCTGGAACGAGGATGAATCCGATGAGGACGAATCCGAGGAAGAGGACTCCGACGACGTCGACGGTGCGCCTGATGAAATCGCTCGAGCTCCGGCGCGCGTTGCGAGCGACGAGCTGCGACCTGTGACGCCCGGAGCTCGCGCCAAGTCCAAACCCCAGCCCAGCCTGTTCGAATCCGAATTGGAGCCCCAACCGGTCAAGGCCGGCCCGCGCAATGCCAGCAAGCCGGCGCAAGCCTTCGCGGCGCCCCAGCGCCAAGCCACGCCGGCAACTGCCGGTGCCGGGAGCGGGTCCGCGCAGCCGGCATCGTCCTCCGCCACGCCCATCGACGATCTGGTATTCCGCGCCGGTTGCCTGTTTCTCGAGCGCCAACGTGTGGCCGTTTCCATGCTGCAAAAGGACTTCGGCATGGATTTCAAGCGCGCCACCAGCGTGCTCGATCAACTCCAGGATGCGGGCCTCATTGGTCCGTACTTGGGCGGCCAGCGCCGTGATATCCTCATGACCCTGGAGCAATGGAAAGCGCGGGCCGCCGTGGAAGTTTCGCCTGCGAACTGAAGGCGACCACGGTCCGGTCTAGAGGCGCGGACCTGACCAGCACGAGCACTCTTGGCCACCCACAACGACGATTCCGCTACTGAGGTCGTTGCGCTGGTCCACTTGGGGTGCGCCCGCAACCTGATCGACTCGGAGCTCATCCTGGCGCGCCTTTCCGATGAGGGTCTGCAGTTGTCCAGCGACCCCAAGAGCGCCGGGACGATCGTCTTGAACACCTGTTCGTTCATCGGTCCGGCCCGGGAAGAATCGGAAGCCCAGATTCGGCACTGGCTCAAGCGCAAGCAGCAGGGACAAATCGAGCGTTTGGTGGTCGCCGGCTGTTTGGTGCAACGCTACCAGCGCACGCTGGAACGCCGTTTTCCGGAGGTGGATTTGTTCGCCGAAATCTCCGATGGGCGCATATTGGCCCGGTCGATTCGGCGCCTGACCGCCGGTGAAAGGGTTCCGCGCTATCTCGCCAGCACCGGCTTGCGCGAAGCGGCGCGCGACGGCACGCGGGTGCTTTCGACGCCGCGTTCCTACGCCTATCTGCGCATCAGTCACGGCTGCGATCACGAGTGTTCCTTCTGCGCGATCCCGGCGATCCGCGGGACCCACCGTTCCAAGCGGCCCGACGACCTGCTCGACGAAGCGCGCGAGTTGATCGCTGCCGGGGTCAAAGAGTTGGTTCTGGTGGCGGAGGATTCCACCGCCTGGGGACGCGACATGGGCCTGGAGCTGCCGCATCTGGTCGAGAGCATGGCCGAACTCGACGGCGACCAGCGCTTGCGCGTCATGTACGCCTATCCAAATCGGTTTCCGTGGGATTTGGCGCGTTTGATGCGCGAACACCCCAAGGTGTTGCCGTACTTGGACATCCCGGTGCAGCACATCGCCACGCCGGTCCTGCGCGCCATGCGCCGGGCGGGTTCGGGCGATCAGGTGCGGCGCACCTTGGATCGCATCTTGCTCGAAGTGCCGGGCATCACGTTGCGCTCGACGCTGCTCCTAGGCTTTCCTGGCGAAACCAGCGCCGATGTCGAGGAATTGGCGGCTTTCGTCAAGACCTACGCCATCGGACGCCTAGGAGCCTTCGTGTATTCTCCCGAAGAAGGGACCAGCGGTTTTGCGCTCGAGGACAACGTGCCGGCAGAAGAAAAGGAACGGCGGTTGGATCAGGTGCTCGCCGCCCGCGATGAAGTGCTGTCCCGCGCACAACAAGCTCGCGTGGGCACGGAAATCGAAATCGTCGTCGATGCGCTGGAGCTCGGTCGCGACCCTGCTGTCGTGGGTCGCGCTGCGTTCGACGCGCCGGAAGTCGATTTGGCGGCGCGCGTTCCCGGGGGCAAAGCCGCCGTTGGCGAGCGCTTGCGCGTGCGCGTGGATGCCGTGAACGAAGACCTGGACCTGGTGTGTTCCCTGGTCCCTCCCCAAGCGAGGCCGGCTGGATGAGCGGCGGGGTATTCGCGCATTGGCCCAATCGAATCACGGCGCTGCGGTTCCTGGGAGCCGTCGCGCTGTTTTTCGTGCTCGCTCTGGCTCCGACCTTTGCGAAAGGAACCGCGCCCGCCAGCCGCACACCCTATGTGTGGGCCTTCGGCATTTTCATCGCCGTGGCCCTGAGCGACATCCTCGACGGCTACCTCGCTCGGCGTTACGGCTGGGTGTCGGCGTTTGGACGCATTGCCGATCCGTTCGTGGACAAAGTGCTCGTGCTGGGCGCCATGGTGTTCCTTGCCACCAAACCCTGGTCCGCGGCCTGGTTTCCGGCCTGGCTGGTCGTGGTCGTGATGGCGCGCGAATTCCTGATCACCGGCATTCGCGGCTATGCGGAGACGATGGGTCTGGAGTTTCCAGCCGACTGGTTCGGCAAGGTCAAGATGCTCGTCCAGTGCTTTGCCGTCGGCATTGCGCTGGGGCTGGCGGCGTTCGATTTCCCTCCCGCTTTCGTGCAATTTCTCGAACAGGCGGCGCTTGGATTGATGTTTGCCACGCTCGCCACCACGCTGGGATCCGGGCTTTCCTACGTCATCAAGTTGCGCAGTTTGCTCCACTCCACAAAACCACCTACCTAGCGGCCCGGCGCCTGGCGCCGCCCCAATCCATGAACAAAATCAAGTTGGGCCTGGTCTCGTGCGGCTATCTAGGGTGTTCGCCCGTCGCGCCGGGTACGTTCGGAACTCTGGGAGGAGTCGCGATTGCGTGGGGCCTGTCGTTTACCGGTCACTACCTGGCCTGGTCCTTGGCGACTTGCGTCATCCTGTACGGGATCGGCCGGGCGCTGGGACCGTGGGCTGAGTCCTATGCGGGCAAGAAGGACCCGGGCATTTTCGTGCTCGACGAGGTCATCGGATATCTGTTGACTGTGGCGTGGACCGCCAGTCCCAGCCCCTTGGCGTTGTGCGTGGCGTTTTTCGTGTTCCGCTTTTTCGACATCTGGAAGCCCGCCCCAGCCAGCCACATGGAGAAAATCCCCGGAGGTGACGGCATCTTGCTCGACGACGTGGTCGCCGGATTGATGGGCTTTGCGCTGGTCATGTTGCCGGCCAGGCTGTTGCTCGACTTGCCTTGGAGCCTAGGAGGATCTCTATGAGCACCGCGGCACGCGAATCCGAATCTCGCAGTATCGGCTCACCGCTGTGGATGCGGTTCACGCTGTTCATGACTTTGAGTCTGACTCTGGTCATGGCGGCCATGATGTTCTTCCTGTATTCGACTTCCGCGCGCATTTCCAAGGGGGTCAGGCAGCAAGCTCTGATCGAGACCGTGGAGCTCATGGCGGATGTTTCCAAGGTGGACTTGGAATCCGAACGCGCACTCGGTGAGCGCGAGGCGTTGACCGCATTGGAGCGCAAGTTTCCAGCCAAGGACGGCGACGAGAGCCTGGCGGGCCTGCAAGCCGAACTGCGCCGCTTGCGCACGGAGAACGACGCCAAGCGGGCCGCCTTGGCCGGTCGCCGCATCGAGTGGAAACAAGAAGGATCGACCATCCAGACCTTCGAAAACAGCTCCGTGCGGGCGGCCGACATCACCTTTGGCGCCAACGCCAGTCGCGGCACCGTGTACACCGTCGAAGGCGGGGACGGCAAGCCGGCTTTCGAACTGCTCGTGCCTGGCCAAGCTTCCCGCGCCGAGCGCGGTCTGCTCGGATTGATGGTGGGAACGACGATCCTGGTCATCTTGGTCGGCGCCGCCGTGTCGGTGTGGGTCGCCAGCTCCGTAACTGGACCGATCGAAAAAATCGTGGCCGATGTGCAGAAAATCAGCACGGGCGATCTGCGCCACAAGGTGCACGCCGGTGGCGGTGGAGAATTGACCCTGCTGGGTCGCTCCATCGACCGCATGACCAAGAGTCTGGCCGAAGCCCAAGACACCAAGCTCGAGCTTTCCATTCGCGAGCGCGAAATCGAAGTCGCCGGCGAGGTTCGCGAGGCGATCTTGCCCCAAGGCACGCCCAAGCTCGAGGGCTATTCGATCGGTGCCACGCATCTTTCATCCAACGAACTGTGGGGCGATTTCCACGACTACATCGAGTTTTCGTCCCATGGCCGCATCGGGTTGGTGGTGTGCGAAGTCAGCGGCAAGGGCGTACCAGGCGCGCTCGTCGGCGCCACCGCGCGCACCTGGCTGCGAGCTCTGCTGGCGGCAGGCGACGACGTCAAGCCGACCTTCCAGCGCATCAACCGCGAACTCGCCCGCGACGTGCGCAAAGGCATGTACGCCAGTGCGCTGTACGCGCTGGTCGACGCCAAGAAGGGGGTGGCAACCGTGGCTTGCGCCGGCCACAAGATTCCGCTGGTGCGTTTTTCGGCCGCCGACGGCAAGGTGCGCTTGGTTCAGCCCGAAGGCATCGCCCTGGCCTTCGACAAGGGCCCGATCTTCGACAGCCGATTGCAGGTGGTGGACGTGCCCATCGAAGCCGGAGATCGATTGGTGCTGGCCAACTCGGGGGCGGTCACGGTGGCCAACGCCGATGGCGCGGAATTGGGCGAAAAACCGTTCTATGCATTGATCCAAAAGCACGGCGCCCTGGGCACCGAAGCTTTCTTGAACAAGATCAAGATCGCGCTCGAAAATCATTCCGCGGAGACCGAGCTGCCGCGCGACATCTCCATCGTGACCGTGGCGCGCGCCTAGAGCCCCGCCAAGCAGCCATGGAGATTCGCGAATTCCAAGCCCGCATCGAGGCCATCTACCTGGAGCGCGATCGAGCCCGAGGACTGGCGGGAACGCACATGTGGTTTTGCGAAGAAGTGGGGGAGCTGACTCGCGCCTTGCGCCGCGGCAAGCGGGACGAACTCGAGGGCGAATTCGCCGACGTGCTAGCTTGGCTTTCGACCTTGGCCTCCATGGCTGGAGTCGACCTGGAAGCAGCCGCCAGTGCCAAGTACCGCCGCGGCTGCCCGCGCTGCTCCGCGACGCCTTGCTGCTGCGCGAAGTAATTTCGCTGTCGGTCCGACAGATTCCGTTCCGGGGGCTTGAATGGTATATTTCGAGAATTATAGAAATGATGAACGTGACCACCACCGCCGTACAGCACCACGCCGAACAGCTGGCAGCCTTGGGTAACCCCTTGCGCCTAGCCGCACTGCGGCTGCTCGTGCAGGGGCCCTCCACGGGTACCCCCGTTGGCGACATGCAGGCGCGGCTCGACGTGCCTTGGTCCACGCTCAACCACCACCTGAATCGTCTGACGGAAGCTGGACTGATCGCAGCTCGGCCCGAGGGGCGGTTCATCTACTACCGGGCGGACTACGCGGCACTGCGCGCGCTGACCAGCTACCTATGGCAGGACTGCTGTCGGGCGGGCGCAAAGGAGTGCTGCTAGGCCCTGAGCTGCTATTCATTTCCTATACGGCAAACGCAAGCAAGACCATGAAAATCCTCAAACCCCATGTTTCGCTCAACGTCACGAACATCGACGCTTCCGTAGCCTTTTACGAGCGCATGTTCGGCGTGGCTGCCAGCAAGCGCCGACCCGGCTACGCCAAATTCGACTTGGAATCGCCGGCTTTGAATTTGACGATGCAGGAGCGCGCGCCAACCGGCATCAACGCCAGCCATTTCGGAGTGCAAGTCGCCTCGAGCGTGGACGTGCAGGAAGCCAAGAGCCGCTTCGAGAACTCGGGACTCAAAATTTTCACGGAGGAAGACGTGGAGTGCTGCTATGCGCTCCAGGACAAGGTGTGGGTCGAGGATCCGGACGGCAATTCCTGGGAGGTGTTCGTCGTCAAGGGCGATGCAGACGCTATGAGCCCGCGCGCCACACAGGGAGACAAGGCCGCTTGTTGCGTGCCGGCCAGCAAGTCGGCGCCCAATTCGTGCTGCTAGCGCGTGCTGCCCCGGCCCGCCGGGAGCGCAAGCTAGGCCCCTAACCGCAGACAGGTTGGGCAGAAGCACCCCGCGCGGCTAGCCTGTCGACCACTGTGGCTAGCCGCGCGCGTTTTTCTGCCTCCAGCCCCACGGGGTCGCTGTTTCCCGAGCAGGACGTAGCGCCGTCGAAGCCCGCGGAGCAGCCGCCCACCCAGGCCCAGGTCGCGCACGGTTTCTTCGCCGAAGTCGTGCTCGACCGGCCCCTGACTACGCGCTTGACGTACTCGATTCCGAGCGCACTCGCGAGCCAGGTCGCACCAGGCATGCGCGTGGTCGTGCCGCTTGGCAACCTGCGCGAGGTCGGTGTCGTGGTGGGGACTACGGATAGCGTGGCCATCGATCCGCGGCGCGTGAAATCCGTGCTCAAGGCGATGGATGTCGAGCCGCTGCTGTCGCCGCAGCTCCTGGAGCTCACGCGTTTGGTGGCGAGCGAGTATGCCTGCTCGTGGGGACAAGCCCTGCACGGCATCCTGCCCGCGGCCATGCGTCGTGAAAAGGGGCGGCGTCAAGTGACGCGCGTGCGCGCCGCCGAGGCAGCGCAGCAGGCGCTGCCAGAACTCGAGGCCAGCGAACCCAAGCAACATCGCCTGCTGCGAACCTTGGTCGACATCGGCGGCTGGATCGAGGCCCGGGACGTGCTGCGGCAGCTCGGTTTGTCCGAGTCGCCGCTAGCTAGCCTTCGCAAGCGCGGGCTGGTAGAAGCTGTGCGCGCGGACGAGGCTGGCGACGCGCTGCTTGGCACTCCCGCTTCGGGTCGGTTCCGGCCCGCGCAGCTGTCCGACGCGCAGCGCCAAGCCCTGGAAAGCATCGGTTCCGCGCTGGCCGGCGGGCAGGCCGTGGACTTCCTGCTGCAAGGCGTCACCGGCAGCGGCAAGACCGAGGTGTATCTGTCGGCCATCGAGCGCGCGCTCCAAGCCGGGCGGGGCGCGATCGTGCTCGTGCCGGAAATCGCGCTCACGCCGCAGACCGTAGGTTGGTTTCGTTCGCGATTCGAGCGCGTGGCCGTGTTGCACAGCCGCATGACGGACGTGCAGCGCTACGACACCTGGCGCGAACTGCGCAGCGGAAGAACCCAAGTCGTCGTCGGAGCCCGTTCGGCGTTGTTCGCGCCGGTGGCGCGCCTTGGAATCATCGTCGTCGACGAGGAGCACGAGCCTTCGTTCAAACAAGACAGCACGCCGCGCTACCACGCGCGCGACGTAGCGCGCTTGCGCGCACGCCTGGAGGGCGCCGTATGCGTGCTCGGATCGGCCACTCCATCTCTGGAAACCTGGACCGAAGCCAGTGCGGGCACGGTGCGGCGGCTAGTCTTGCCGCAGCGAGTCACGGCCCAGCCGTTGCCTCCGGTGGAGATCGTCGACATGCGCACGGCGGCAGTCGACCCGGCTGGCGCGGGGCTGTTTTCCAAACGATTGCGCCAGTTGCTGGAGGAAACCAAAGCGAGGCACGAACAGGCGATCTTGTTCCTCAACCGCCGGGGTTTTGCGCCGGTCTTGTGGTGCACGGATTGCAAGCACACCCTGCGCTGCGCGCACTGCGACTTGGCCTTGGCGTGGCACAAGCGCATTCGCAGGCTTGTGTGCCACGGATGCTGCGAGGAAATCCCGCTGCCCAAGCAGTGCACCACGTGCAGCAGCCCGCGCTTGCGACTCTTGGGTGCGGGTTCCGAACGCATCGAGCAGGAAGTCCAGGCGGCCTTGCCGGCAGCACGCGTGCGGCGCATGGATTCGGACACCATGCGCCGGCGCACGGACTACGAGGAAACCCTGCAAGCCTTTGGCCGAGGCGAGATCGACGTGCTCGTGGGCACGCAGATGATCGCCAAGGGACTCGATTTTCCGCGCGTTACGCTGGTCGGCATTGTCAACGCCGACACGGCTTTGCACTTGCCGGATTTTCGGGCTTCCGAGCGCACGTTCCAGTTGATATCGCAAGTCGCCGGTCGCGCCGGTCGCGGGGCAGCGGCTGGGCGCATCGTGGTGCAAACCACGGCCCCCGAGCACCCGGCCATTCGCTGCGCGGCACGCCATGATTTCGAATCGTTCGCGGCCGCAGAAAGCGCTCTGCGCGCGGAACTGGGTTACCCGCCCCACGGCCGCTTCGTGCGCGTGATCTTCGAAGGCATCGACGAAGGACAGGTGCTCTCGGCCAGCGCCGATTGCGCCAAGGAATTGGACGCGCTGCTAGCGGGCAGCGATCCGCAAACGGTGGCCGTACTCGGCCCGGCCCCCGCACCGATCGCCATGCTGCGTGGCAAGCACCGGCACCATGTGCTGGTCAAGCTTCCGCGCGCAGGCGGCTACCTGGAGCGTGTGCGCGAGCAGCTCGCCATCTTGCAGACGGGCCGCTCGGGAGCGCGTTTGGTGGTAGACGTGGACCCGGTTTCGATGCTCTGATCCAGAGCGATCTAACGCGCGCCGACCAGCTCGCGGAAGCGATCGAACAAGTGCGCGGAGTCGAGCGGTCCCGGGGCTGCTTCGGGGTGGTACTGCACGCAAAAGATCGGCCAGCGCTTGTGGCGGAAGCCCTCGACGGTTTGGTCGTTCAAATTGATATGCGTCAGTTCCAGGTCCTTGCCCAGGGACGCGGGATCGACCGCGTAGCTGTGATTTTGCGAAGTGATTTCCACGCGGCCAGTGGTGATGTCGCGCACCGGGTGGTTCGCGCCGTGGTGTCCGAAGGGCATCTTGTGCGTCTTGGCGCCCAGAACGAGCGATAGGATTTGGTGTCCCAAGCAGATGCCGAAGATCGGTTTCTTGCCGACCAAGCCGGACACGCTCTTGATGGCCGAAGTCACGGCGGCCGGATCTCCGGGCCCGTTGGAAAGGAAAATCGCTTGCGGATCCATTCCCAAAATGTCGGAAGCGCTGGTCGCCGCCGGAACAACCGTCAAATCGAATCCCGAGTGCACCAAACTCCTAAAGATGTTGCGCTTGGCGCCGAAGTCGAAGGCCACGCAGCGCAGGCGCTTGCCGGCAGGTATGCGCTGGGCCTCTTGCAGCGCCGGGTAGGAGTCCTGGTAGCCCTCTTTCCAGTCGTAGGGTTTGGCGCAGGTCACCATGGAAGCCAAGTCGCGTTGATCGGTCGCTGGCACGGCGCGCGCTTTGGCCACCAAGGACTTGGGGTCCGAATCGACGGTCGAGACGATCGCGCGCAGGCATCCCTCCGTGCGGATTATCTTGGTCAAGCGCCGCGTGTCGACGCCTTCGATGGCCACGACTCCGCGCTGCTTGAGCCAGTCCGGCAAGGAACTGCTGGCGCGGTGATTGGAATGGATCGAGGACATCTCCTTGACCACGAAGGCCTCGGCCCAAGCCTTTTCGCTTTCGTCGTCCTCGTTGGCGGCGCCGTAGTTGCCGATTTGCGTGGATGTCATCACGACCACCTGGCCGAAGTACGAGGGGTCCGTGAGGATCTCCTGGTAGCCGGTCATGGCTGTGTTGAAGATCACATCGCCGCCCTTTTCTCCGGCGGCGCCCACGGATCGACCTGCGAGGACCAGACCGTTTTCCAGAGCCAGCCAAGCGTTGGGTTTCGTGTAGGAAGTAAGGCTCATGGTGTCTTGGGCTCGGACATTCGATTGATGCGCGCCGCGGCGTAACCGGCGCCGAATCCGTTGTCGATGTTGGTCACCAGAACGCCGGCAGCGCAGGAGTTCAGCATGGCGAGCAGGGCCGCCAGACCAGCATAGCTGGCGCCGTAGCCGACCGAGGTAGGCACAGCGATCATGGGCCGATCGATCAGGCCGCCGACGACGCTGGGCAGCGCGCCCTCCATCCCAGCGACCACGACGACGACT
>JAKFYL010000332.1 GCA_021730845.1 Planctomycetota bacterium
GCTGGGGTGCTGCCCAGGGCTGGTCTCAGGCCGGGCAGGCGGGCGGCTCGCAGGCGCCCATCGAAGCCCGCGCGGGGGCCCAACGGCAAGAAAACCTAGCTCCACATGGTGATCTGGCTGGCGCTCTGGCAGCGCTCCCCCTCGATCGCCATGAGCATCTCCTTGGTGACGTCTCCAGTGGGATACTCACCGGTGAAACACGCGTTGCAGAAATTCTGGATGGCCGGATTGCCGGCGCGAGCGGCTTCATTCATGCGCTCGCGGTCCAGATACAAGAGGTAGTCGACGTTGACCCACTCGGCAATCTGACCCACGGAGCGGCCAGAAGCCACGAACTCGGTCTTGGTCGCCATGTCCACTCCGTACGGACAAGGCGCCACCAGAGGCGGGCTGGTCACGGCCATGTACACGCGCTTGGCGCCGGCGGCTCGCACCATTTCCACGATGCGCTGGCTGGTGGTGCCGCGCACGATCGAATCGTCCACCAAGAGCACGTCCTTGTTCTCGAATTCGAGCTTGATGGTGTTGAGCTTGCGGCGCACTCCGTCGCGACGCGCCGATTGGCTGGGCATGATGAACGTGCGCCCGATGTAACGATTCTTCACCAGGCCCTCGCGATAGGGCAAGTCCAGCGCCTGGGCCATGGACAAGGCCGCTTCGCGCGAACTGTCGGGCACGGGCATGATCACGTCGGGCGTTGGCGCGCCTGCTTGCCGCCACTGATCGGCCAGGGCCTCGCCGAAACGGCGCCGCGTTCGATACACGGAGATGTCGTCGAGCATCGAGTCGTGGCGCGCGAAATACACCAGCTCGAAAATGCACGGACGGTGAGGCTTGGAGCTCAACTTCTCATGATGGACCTTGCGGTCGCGGCCGATGAACACGGCATCGCCGGGACCGATCTTGAGCGTCGACTCGAAACCGTTGATGTCCAGGGCCACGCTTTCGCTGGCGCAGGCGTAGGACACGCCCTCGGGGGTCGTTTTCTGGCCGAAACAGATGGGTTTGATGCCGAAAGGATCGCGGAACGCGACCATCCCCACGTCGGCGATGCTGGCGACGACCGAATAGGCACCTTTGACTTCCGCGTACACCGCACGCACGGCTGCGAAAACGTCTTCGGCCGTGAAGCGAGTGCCCGGGCGCGTGCGCTCCGCCAAAGCGCGGCCGAAAACGTACAAGATCACCTCGACGTCGCAGGAGGAACTGATGCGCACGCCGCTGCGGGCCAAGCTCGACTTCAACTCCAAGAAGTTGGTCACGTTGCCGTTGTGGGCCATGGCGATTCCGACCGGAAACACCATGTGGAACGGCTGCACGTCTTCGTCGCTGCCGGCGCCGACCGTCGGGTAGCGCACGTGGCCGACACCCAAATTGCCGCGCAGGCGCGACATGTTGCGGTCGTTGAAAACATCGCGAACCAGGCCAAGGCCTTTCTTTACGTGAAAGGACTCCGTGAAGGTCACGATCCCGGCGGCGTCTTGGCCGCGGTGCTGCACGGCTACCAAGCTCTCGTAGATGTCCAGAGCTACGTCAGTGCCCTCAGGACCATAGATGCCGATGAAGCCGCACATGCAGTGACTTTGAGGTAGAGCGGTTGGGGCTGGGTCCCCCTGTTCGGGGACGTCGAGCGGAACAACGAAGGGAGCTGACGAGATCCTAGTCCTTTTGGAGCCCATGGTCCGATGGGAAAGTCCTGCGGCCCGCCCGAAGGCCTCCTAAGACTCTCCCGGCGTGGCAACGTGCGCGGGGGCTCCGGGCAGGGCCTTCGTGGCCCTGTGGTGCGCCCTGTGGTGCATAGGGAGGCGCGCCGCTAGTTGCAGCTCCCTGGTAAGCGGGGTGTGGGCTTACGATAGACGGTCAGGAATGCCCGCCAGCGTGACCCAGGCCTCGAGCGTCTCGATGCATGCCCTCCAGCGCGCCGACAAGGCGCTGGGCATGGCGGCTTGCCTATTGCTCCAGCCATGGCGCTGGAGCCGCGGGCTGCGAGCGCGCCTGGCCACCAAAGAGCGCGCCAAGCGCGTGTTGATGATCAAGTTTTGGGGCATCGGCAGCCTGCAGCTCTTGACTCCCGCGGCCGAGGACATCCGGCGCCGCCATCCAAGCAGCGAGCTGGTGCTCTTGACGCTCAGCGACAACGCCGGTTTCGCCCAAGGTCTCGAGACGTTCGATCGCATCCTGACCCTAAACGTGCGCTCGAGCTCCTGGCCGAAGATCATGCTGCGCATCCTGGCACTGGTGCGGGTGCTGCGCCGCGAGCGTTTCGAGGCCGTCTACGACTTCGAATTCTTCACGCGTTTTTCGGCCGTGCTTTCGGCCTCCACGGGAGCCCCGCGCACCCACGGTTTCGAGGCCCCCAACGTATGGCGCGGCGCCCTGCACACGCAAGCAGCGCCTTTCAATCGCTATTGGCACGTGGCGCGCAATTTCCGCGTGCTCGCGGGCGACACTGGGATCCACGACGTGATGCCCACCGACATTGCTCCGCTGCGCTTTTCTCAAGCAGACGAGCAACGCGTCGACGCCCTGCTTTCCGAACACGGAGTCAGCTCCGGCCAGGGTTTCGTGGTGCTCAACCCCAACGCCGGAACGCTCTCGCTCGAACGGCGCTGGCCCAGGGAGCACTTTGCAGAACTGGCCGTGCGCCTAGAGCGGGTCGAAAACCTGCCCAGCGTGCTGATCGGTTCCGCCAGCGAGCACGCGTACACGCAACAGACGCTGAAACTGGCGCGCAGCTCGGGCGCGCACTCGCCGATCAATCTTGCCGGCCGCTTGTCCACCAGCGAACTGGGCGCCCTGCTGGCACGCGCCAGCGCCGCGGTGACCAATGACTCAGGTCCCATGCACGTCGCCGCCGCCATCGGGACCCCCACTGTCGGCCTGTTCGGCCCGGAAACGCCGGTCATGTACCGACCCATCGGATGGAACGTGCGCGCACTGTACAAGCCCCCGCCGTGCAGCCCGTGCATCAACGTGCACGACAACAAGCTCGCAAGTTGCATCTGGGGCCGAGCCCAGTGCCTGATGAACCTGAGCGTGGACGACGTGTTTTCCGAGACCCAGGCCTTGCTCCGCCCCGGTGGCGTGCGAGTTTGGCCCAGCACCGCCGCCGCGTCACGCCCGCGCACCCAAACGAATAGCGCGCGCTCGGATAGCGAACGGGCGGACCGCGACGGGAAGAACCGCGGGCGATCAGAGTGATGCGCGTTCTGTTGCTGAACCCACCGGGCAAGCAGACCTACATCCGGGACTACTTCTGCTCGAAGACGACCAAGTCGAACTACTTGTTCCACCCGGTCGACCTGGTGACCCTTTCGGGCACGCTCGCTGCCAAGCACGAGATCGCCGTGATCGACTGCATGGCCGAGCGCCTGACTCCCAAGGCCGCCGCGGCGCGCATCGACGCGTTCGCGCCGCAAGTGATCGTCTCGCTGGTCGGATCCGTTTCCTGGGACGAGGACCGCGCCTTCCTGGCCCAACACGCGGCCCAAGGGCGACGCATCATCGGCATCGGCGACGTCCTGCAAGAAGACAGCGAGCAACGGCTGGCCGAAGAACCCTGGCTCGAAGCCTGCCTGCACGTCTTCGCCAACCAGGACGTGGTGCATTACCTGAACGGTGACCACGCGCGCATCGAAGAAATGACCGTGCGCGATGCATCGGGGCAGCCCAGGCGCGTGCGCGTGCACGGCAAACAGCGCGGCACGTTTCGCGTGCCCAGGCCGCGGCACGAGCTTTTCAGCCCGCGCGGCTATCACTTTTCCTTCGCCCGTTCGCAGCGCTTCGCCACGATGCTGACGGACTACGGTTGCCCGTGGCCGTGTACCTTCTGCGTGATTTCGACCCTGGGCTACCAAACCCGCCCGATCGACGATGTGCTCGAGGAAGTCGATCACTTGCTCGCGGATGGCGTGCGCGAGATCTTCTTCATGGACCAGACCTTCGGCGTGCAAAAACAGCGCGCCCTGGATCTGTGCCAGGCGCTGGCCGAGCGCAAAGTCCTGTCCTGGACCGCTTACACGCGTCCCGATACGGCCACGGATGAGCTTCTCGCCGCGATGAAACGCGCCGGCTGCCACACGATCATGATGGGCGTCGAAAGCTCGCGCGATGCGCAGCTCGAAGCCTACAAGAAGGGCTACGGCGTCGACGAAGTTCGCGCCGGCTTCGCGCGCGCCAAGCGCGCGGGCTTGCGGACCGTGGGCACCTTCATCATCGGACTTCCCGAAGAGACCAAGCAGACGCTCGAAGAGACGCTCGATCTGGCCGTCGAACTGGAACTGGATTTCATGAGCCTGAACATGGCGGTTCCACGCTTTGGAACCCCATTCCGGGAGCAAGCCCTGCGCCTGGGACTCGCCGAACGCGACGAACTCGTGATGGACCAAGGCGGCGCCGACGCGTTCCTGCCCACACGCACCCTGGACCGCAAAGCCATGCGCGACCTCAAACGCCGCATGGTGCGCCGCTTCTACCTGCGCCCCGGCTACCTAGTACGCCGCCTCGCCTCCGTGCGCAGCTTCTACGAACTGCGCGCCCAAGCCCTTGAAGGCTGGGCACTGCTGCGCCGAAACGTGTGAGCGAGTCGGGGCCGGCTTAGGATGGCCGTACCATGAAGCCCACGCGTCAGCGCACCTGCATAACGGCTCGCTTACGAACAGCTCGGCCGTGTGCAACGGATTCTGGGTGCTCGGTGGCAACGCCAATGTGACCGGTTCCAGCCAGAATCGCGGCGGGGGCTCTTCGTGCGTCGGGGCACCCGGCCCTGCGATTTGGAACTGCACCTTCTCCGGCAACCACTGCACCTTTGGAGGAGGCGCTGGCTACATGACCGGCTCTAGCCCCCCGTTCATCAATTGCGTGTTCCGCAACAACTTCGGCGAGAACTTTGGCGGCGCCTTTGGCATGGCCGTCCATGTGGCTGCGACTTTCAACCGCTGCTCGTTCTTCTCGAATAGCGCCGCGCGAGCTGGAGCGATCGAGATCCTCGGCACGAGCCCAGTCAAGGTGACCAACTGTCTGTTCTTCGACAACAAGGCCACGAACAGATTGTTCGCCGGCATTCTGGCCGCCTCGGCCATGCCTACCATCGTCAACTGCGTGGTGTTAGAAATCGTTGGCCAGGGCGGCTCGACGGGCAGCTCTTCGCAGATAGCTTCGAGCACGCTCAACGTGAACTACTCGGTCACTCCCGCCGGGTACCTCGTCCTGGGCAACGTGTTCGCGGCGCCGGTGTTCGAGAACTGCGGCCACTGATCCAGTTCAATCAGGTAGTCCGGGTCCAGGCCTGGTATCGCGATCCTTCCTCCGCGCCGACGACCGGCGTCAGCAACGCTTGGAAATTCGCTGCCGGTCTGTAACTATTCGGGGTCCACAGCGTCACAGAAGCTACTTCCGACCGCAGGCCCACTGCGGAGTCTCAGCCCTGAGTCCGGCTCTCGATCATGAGCATCCACCTATTGGCGATCCTGGCGCTCTGGGGCGCTTTCCATCCGCAAGAGTCAGTAGCTACGCCGCCAGCGCAGCCCTGGACTGTGATGGTCTACGCCGCCGCTGACAACGACGCGGACGGCCCGGTGCTCGAGTTCCTCGACGGCGTGCGAGCTGCGTTGGACGACGATCCGGGAATGCAGCTGATCCTGTTCATCGACCGCAGCGACGGCTACTCCAAGGACGCCACCGCGCTGGGTGCCGACTTTACCGGCGCGCGCATCTACCGACTGCGCAAGGACTCCGCC
Organism: Planctomycetota bacterium; assembly: GCA_021730845.1. GTDB lineage: Bacteria > Planctomycetota > UBA1135 > UBA1135 > JAKFYL01. The sequence continues at coordinate 5,739 of JAKFYL010000332.1, forward strand.
GAGCTGCTCGACGCTAGCTCGCACTTCCCTGACATGCCGCGAACGAACGGGGACGCGGAATACGAGGTCGATTCCTCCGATCCCAAGCACATCGGGGGGTTCGTCCGCTTCTGCAAGCAGCGGTTCCCGGCGCGGAACTTCGGCCTGTTGATCTACAGCCACGCAGACGGGCGAGGCATGTGTCCTGACGAAAAGAGCGATTCCGAAATGGGCATCCCGCAGCTGACCGCACAGGTCGGCGTCGAATCGTCCGTCGACTTCCTGGCGCTCGAACTGTGCAACATGGGAGGCATCGAGATTGCTTACCAGTGGCGGCCCGGAAACGGCGGCTTCTCGGCGAACGTATTGGTGGCTATCCCAAACGCGGGCCCCCCACTCGACTGGAAGCGAGCATTTGCGCGCATCCGCTCGGAGGGCCACGGTGCCGGCTCCCAGGGCGAACGAATCGATCCCGTCACCATGACGGCGGCGCAGTTCGGCGCCTTGATCGTAGAAGAGGGCGAACGCGGACGGCGCGCCATGGCTGCACAGCATCCTCGCATGGGGCGCGAGATCGCCTACGAGGCGGCAGCGTGCTACGACCTCGCTGCTGCGACGGCGGTCAAGCAAGCCGTCGACGGTCTGGCCGTCAGGCTCGCTGACGCGACTGGAGCCAGGCAGGCCTTCGAGAGCTTGCGCAGTCCGGCCAGCACAGGAGGCCCGTTGAACTACGGAGACGACGACACTTTCACGCGTTATCCATACATCGACGTTTACGACCTGTGCTCGCGGGCCGCGGCGAGCGTAGCATTGGGCGCCGAGGTTCGCGCTGCTGCGGGCGTCGTGTGCAAGGCCACCGATGCCTTGGTGCTCGCGTCCTTCGGCATGGACGAACTGCGCGGCTTCGAGGCCGGCAAGTGCGGCCTCTTCATCGTCTTCCCTGACGGCGACGAGGAGATCGAAGCAAAGTCCGGGAAGTCGCGCGCCTGGAGAAGCTTCAACTGGTATAGCCCCCCCTCCGCGGCCGGCAAGCAGCGGCTTGGAGGCTGGTCCTTCCTCGGCGACGGCGCAATACCCGGCAACGGCAAAGTCGAGAACTGGTTCGAGCTGCTCGATTCATGGTACGACGACACTTCGCAGGATTCCGCCGGCATCAACGGGTACGCCCCTTAGGCCGGCGAAGCGCGCGCCAGCCGCCGCTCCTGCAGCGCGCGCTTCAGATCCTTGCCGCGCCGCGCAGCTCCTTGAGCACCTGGGCGCGTAGGTTCGCGATTTGAACCCAGGGTCCTTTGCTTGGGCAGCCCATCCCTTGGCACGTGCAATCCGCTTTTGGAATCTCACCTATACTGGACTCGTAGTTCCCGTAGGACTTTGACCTGCCGTCCGATCGTGCAGGCTGAGCACTCGCTAAAGGGCACTCGCGCCGTCATCAGGATTTCCCATGAAGACTTTCGGTCTCGCGATTCTGCTGTTCTTGTCCCTGGGCGTCTGCGTCTGGTTCTTTACCACGCGGCAAGCTCCACCGCAGGACCTGGAAATCATCTCCGCGAATCCGGATCCGTTCTCGGCCCGAGTGGCCGGAATGACGTCGCGGCTACCGATCACCGCGCCCGACAGTTCGGTTGCTGCGATGTCCCAGCGATTCGAGCAGGTGCTCACGAAGCTGGAGAGCCTGGAAGACAGCGTTCGCGAGGCGCGCTCGGAGCTCAAGCTGCTCGCGTTCGATCGCACACGCACCTCGGTGCCGGCCTATCCCACTAGCACCACCTCGCGGCTCGGCGATCAGGATTTTCACAATCTACGCGCAATGATCCGCGAGGAACTCATGAACGAATCGTGGGTCGCGCGGCAGCGAGAGCTCGCACTCATCGCGTACAACCTCGAAATGCAATTGTCGCTCGAGACCAAGACGATCGATGCGCTGATCGAGATTCTGTGCACGAACGGGCGCAAGTTCTTCCTTTTCGAGCGCGAGCTTTCCCTTAGCAACCACGAAACCCGCCTTGCAAAGCGACGTGCGAGCGATTTCCGCGACGCACGGCGGAGGCTGCGCGAGGACATCGGCGCACTCTACGAAGACGGGGAACTCGCGGCGCGCATTTTCCTGCACGTTGTCAGTCACGGCGAGGTCGCGGCGCTCCGCCTCGGGCGCGAGAAACTGCTGGCGATCGAAAAGGAGTGGCTGCGCTAGAGCCGCTCACAACGATTGGAATGAGTCTCCAATCGAGTTGCGTCGCCGACGCGCACGCGGGTGCGAGCACAGCATCACAGTCACGATCTGCCCGTAAAGGCACCGAGTGGCACCGAGCGAGCAGCTCTACCCGGCCCAGTCCAGGGTCAAGCCCACCCGGGTCAGGATTGCTAGCCAGTGCGTGCGAGCTGATCCCATTGCTTACGGACGGTCTGTTCGGGCGCGAGCTCCGGGCGCATCTGCTCCTCTGAAGTAACCTCCCCCGCTCGCACCGGCCCGCCCGCAGCCCGCGCCCAAGCACGCATGGAGGCCGGCCGTCTCAGCCCGTCCATCCCTGAGCTGGAATGTTGAAGCTTTCTTGAGGGGGGGCCCTGCAAGCGCCTAGACGCCGGCAGCAAATTCCTGGTCACAACTGATTGGTTCGACCTGGACGGCGACGGAAGCAAGAGCGAGCCGACGCCGCTGGATCTGGACGGGCAACCGCGCTTCGAGGACTCCCCGTTGGTTCCCGATACCGGTGCGGGCACGCCGCCGATCGTCGATATCGGACCGTGGGAATGAAATCGTCGCCGGCCCAGCTAGGGTCACGGCTCAGGCTGTTTGCAGAAAAACGGCACAATGAGTGCGTCACTCCGCTATCCCCACTGACCAGCCGGCCTACTTGGCCTCGACCAATGCTCAATAAGAGAATCGCTGCGCTTCCAATCTTCTGGCTTGCCTTGGTTGGGTGCACCAGCACCAAACAGCGATCCGATTTGGCGGCTCCGGCTAGCACTGTCACCACGGAATCCATCGCTCGAATCGATCCAGAGCCCACCTCCAACTCGACCGTTCTCGAGCCTGAGTCCGGGTTCGTGGTCGTTCTGACCAAGATGCATTGCTACGACGTCAACGACGGCTTCGTCAACGGGCATTCGGACGAGACGTACTGGAAAGAGCACTTTGGCCCAAACACCTATCGTGATATCGAAACTGGGGATTTCAAGAACGGCACCTCGCGCAGATTTCCGCGAACGGTCTTGTTCCGAAACGGAAATGGCTACGTAACGTTCCTGGATAAGGACCCAGATGCCCCCGACGACTACATCGGCTCTTTCAGGGTGCAGTTGCCAGACTTCAAGATCCTGCCCGGCCGTCATACGAAGAAAAGGAAGCTACCGTCCGATGCACCGCCAGGCAGCACCTGGCTGCTTATGGGCGGCAGCGGTGCGCGCTATGAGGCGCGCTTGCTCGTCACGAGTTTGTCCGCTGCCCAATGAGCGCATAGATTTTCGGGCTGGCTGCGGACCGGCTGGACGACGAGCTCGGTCTCGAGTTCGTCGCGCTCGCCCTGATCGCCGCCTGCCGCGCCGCGCCGCCCGCCCCGGCAGAATCACGGACGGGATTGCAGGACCACCACGTGCACCTGCTCGGGCCGAAGTTGATCGCGGACTGGAAGTCGCTCGGAGTGCCGTGCTCGCGCCCCGACGAGGTCTACCTGCGACTCGACTCACTGTTCGAGCCGCGCGGGAGCGAACCCGCCATCGCGCGCGCGCTGCTCATCCCGATGCCGCATTACTACGGGAACGAGGAGTTTCGCACGGCCCTCGGGCTCACGCTCGAGGATGAGCACGCCGAGCATCCCATCCGTGGAGTCAAGCTACACCTCGCCAGCGCCGGCTTCCGCTTCGATGACGCCGAGCACGTCGCGGCCCTGAGCAACACGGTTTGCTGGGCGCATGCGCGCGATCTGCTCGTGCTGCTGCACCTCGATCCGCAGCGCCACGGACTCGTGACAGCCCACTTAAGGCGCCGCCTCGACGAGGTCTTCGGGCCGCTGCCCTCGATGCGCGTGGTGATTACGCACGTCAGCGGGAGCGGCGGCTTCGGCCCCTGGCCCCGCTCGGTTCTCGAGACGATCGCCACATGGCTCGACAGCGAGCAGGCGGCCGGTCGGCCGCGGCGCGAATTCTTCGTGGACCTCTCGACCGTCCCCCTGATCCGCGAGTCCGAAGGACATCCGCCCTCGACTGACGAGGAGATCTCTGCCCTGGCGCCGGCCGTGCGCCGGCTCGGCATCGACCACGTGCTCTTCGCTAGCGATTACCCGGTCTTCGATCCACGCGATCAGGCGGTGTTCCTGCGCGAACGCTGCGGCCTCACGGAAGACGAGCTCACGGCGCTGTTCGCGGCTCCGATCTTGTAGTGCCCCGGGGCCCCCTACCGACGCCGCAAGCCAGTTTGGCACTAGCGGCCAAATGCGACCACGCGCAATTCGCGCACGAGTGCGACCGAGCCCTTGTCGTGGGCGCCACCGACGGCCACGCTGAGTTAGACCGCGCCGGTTCCAGCGGTACTACGATGCCCACGCTGGTCCAACCGTCCTGGACGCCGTGCACGAGCACGTTGCCCGCGTCGATCATCGTTCCCGTCCCGGGCATGGCGTTGGGATCGCTCCAAAACGGGCCCGTACCCTGGCCCTTGTCGCGTATTAGGCGCAGCGTGCACTCAATCAGGCACAGGCCTTGTGCGCTCTCTTCCAACGGACGAGCCGACTTCGCCTCCTGCACCCCTGTTGGTCCCAAAATCTCCGCGCGCGGTTGACACATTCGACTCACTTCTTGCGTGCCACGGCTACCGCCCGGCGAGTGAGGATGACTCCATTGGTAGACCTCAGGTTACTCGAAGTTGAAGTCGAATGACCTGAGGCCCCCGTTCAAACCGTGCGTGCGGTTTTCCCGCACACGGCTTACCGATGACGTTCTCAGGCTGCATGCGAAGCTCCGG
>JAKFYL010000060.1 GCA_021730845.1 Planctomycetota bacterium
ATGCTGGGCGCTCGATTTGGCCCTGGCGCGACTGGGTGCTGTCGGCGTACCGCCAAGGCATGCCTTTCGATCAATTCTTGACCGAGCAATTGGCTGGTGACCTGCTGCCAGATTCCAGTGTCGACCAAAAGGTCGCGACCGGCTTCCATCGCAACCACGTGACCACCGACGAGGGCGGCGCCATCGACGAGGAGTACCTGGTCGAATATGCCGTCGATCGCGTAGCCACCACGGGTTCGGTGTTCTTGGGCCTGACCATGGGCTGCGCGCGCTGCCACGACCACAAGTACGATCCATTCAGTCAGGCGGAATTTTTCGGGCTGATGGCGTTCTTCAATTCGGTGGAGGAACCCGGGCTGTATTCCCAGCTGCCGGACCCCAGGCGCGCGTTCGAGCCGTTCCTGGAAGTTCCAAGCGCCCTGCAGGCTGCCCAGCGCGAGCGACTGAAGGCCGATCGTGATGCTGCCATAGCCCACGCGGATCAAACGGAGCCAGGTGAACTCGAGGAGTTCTCCCAGTACGTCCCCAAGGTCATGCTCGACGCCGGGTTGGCGTGGACCAGGCCTAGCGTCCAGAGTGCGAACGCGAGCGGCGGGGCGCGATTGGAGCCGCAGGCCGATGGCTCGATCCTGGCCCAGGGTGAGAATCCGGCCCAAGACGACTACCGCTTCGATTTGCACACCAACGCCGTTGGACAGCGCTTGCTGCTCTTGGAAGCCCTGACGGACCCGAACTCCGCATCCGACCGCGCGGGCCGTGCGGCCAACGGCAACGCCGTGGTCACAGGCATCGAAGTCGAAGTCGATTCCTTGGCGCAGCCCGGCCAAGCCAAGAAGATCGCACTGGATTGGTGCTGGGCCGACATCGAACAAACCAACGGCGACTACCGCGCTGCCACGCTCTTACACCCGGACGAGGCCGCCAGCGGCGACCGCGGTTGGGCGATCAACGGACACAACCAAACGGGAGACCGCGCCCTGCTGTGCCTGACGCGCGAGCCGTTCGGGTTTCCGGGGGGAACGTCCGTGCGCGTGACCGTGCAGCAGCGCTCGATCTACAGCCAGCACGCCCTCGCCCGCGTGCGCTTTTCGCTGAGTGCCATCAGCGAGCAGGGACTCTCCGCACTGCCCATCGCGGCCAGCGGCTGGTACCGCACTGGTCCGTTCGAAGCGCAGAGCCCCGATCACGCGTTCGAATTCGCCTTCGGCCCGGAGTCCGACGCACTCCAGCTATCGAGCAAGTTCGGCGCCGGCGGCCAGACCTGGCGCTACGTAACGGAATTCAGCGACGGCGTCTTGAACAAGCTGGCCCAGGGCCTGAACGCGTCCTACGTGGCGCGCCGCGTGTACGTCCCCGCGGCGAGCACCTGGAGTCTCTCGCTTGGCAGCGACGACGGGCTCAAGGTGTTCCTGGACGGCAAGGAAGTTTTCGCCAAGCGCGTCGACCGCCAGCTCGCCGCGGACCAAGACCGTATCGAGCTTGCGCTCGAACCCGGCGCCCATGTGCTGACGCTCAAGATCGCGAATTCCGGTGGCGACGCCGGATTTTACTTTCAGGCCCAACGCGAACGCGTGGAGGCCTCCGCGGCTTTGCACGGATCCCAGCTCGAGGGCGCGCTGGTTGCCGCGCTGCTTCCCGAAACAGCGCGCAGCGGCGCGCGAGCCAAGGCGCTCGAATCGGCCTGGCGCTTGCTGTTCTCGCCGGCGTACCGCGCGAACTCCGCGCGCATCAAAGCTTTGGACAAGGACCTGGCCCAGTTGGAGCTCGAGATCCCGCGCACCATGGTCATGCGCGAGCGCGCTGAGCCCAGGCCCACCTATGTGCTGGAGCGCGGGCAGTACGACCGCCCGCTCAAGGACCGCCCCGTGACGCGCGCTACGCCCTCCGTGCTCGGCCCTTGGAATCCAGAGTGGCCCCGCGACCGGCTCGGTCTGGCGCACTGGCTGGTGGACCCGGCCAACCCGATCGTGGCGCGCGTGGCCGTCAATCGCCTGTGGGAACTCGTGTTCGGCGCAGGACTCGTGCGCACGAGCGAAGACTTCGGCTTGCAAGGCGAATACCCGGACCATCCCGAGTTGCTCGACTGGCTGGCGCTGGAATACCGCGAAAAAGGCTGGGACACCAAGGCCATGCTGCGCCTTTTCGTCACCAGCACGGTGTACCGGCAAAGTTCGCGCGAACGCCCAGAAGCTCGCGCCCTCGATCCCGATAACCGCGCGCTGGCGTTCATGCCGCGGCGCAGGCTTTCGGCCGAGCAGTTGCGCGATTGCGCGCTGTATGTTTCGGGCCTCTTGACCGAGCGCGTGGGCGGGCCGTCGGTCAAGCCCTACCAACCGGACGGGCTGTGGGAGGAGGTCTCGATGCCGGCCTCGAACACGCGCGCCTACGCGCGCGGCGGCGCACCAGAATTGTGGCGGCGCAGCCTGTACACCTATTGGAAGCGCGCCAGTCCGCCGCCCTCGATGTTGGCGCTGGACGCGCCGACGCGCGAGTCCTGCACCATTCGGCGCACCGTTACGAATACGCCGTTGCAAGCCTTGGCGCTGTGGAACGACGTGCAATGGGTCGAAGCCGCGCGCGTCTTGGCCCAGCGCTCGCTGCAGGAGCCTGGTACGGACCAGCAACGACTTGCGCGCGCTTTCCAGCGCTGCACCTCGCGCGAACCAAGCGCTACGGAGCAGGAGGCGCTGGCAGCGACCCTGGAGCAATTGCGGGCGCGCTACGCCGCTGCGCCCGACGAAGCCAAGGAACTGATCGCTGTCGGCGAAGCGCCCGTTCCCGCGGCATTGGATCCGGCCGAGTTGGCGGCTTGGACCCTCATCGCGAGCGCCCTGCTCGCCTCGGACGCCGCTCTCTCGGCGGGATAGTGCCATGACGAATTTCGAATCCGGACTCGAGTGCACCCGGCGCCAGCTCTTTGCCTCGGCAGGCCGGAGCGTGGGTGCAACTCTCGGTGTGGCAGCACTGGGGCCGCTCTTGGCTTCCGCCGGCACTCCCTCCGCCGGACTGACGCCGTTTCGCCCGGCGGGCGGGTTGCATTTCCGTCCGCGCGCCAAGCGTGTGATCTACATGCACATGGAGGGCGCGCCCAGCCAGCTCGATCTGTTCGACTACAAACCGGGACTGCGCCAGCGCTTCCAGCAGGAGCTGCCCGACTCGATTCGGCAAGGGCAGCGCTTGACCACCATGACCAGCGGTCAGACGCGCTTTCCCGTGGCGCCTTCGATTTTCCGCTTCCAGCGCTACGCCAACATGCAGGACGGCATCTGGCTCAGCGAATTGCTGCCCCATACGGCGGCGCTGGCCAAGAAATTGACCTTCGTGCACTCCATGCACACCGAGGCCATCAACCACGAGCCCGGGATCACGTTCTTCCAAACCGGTTCTCAGCAGCCCGGGCGTCCGTCTTTCGGCGCGTGGATGAGTTACGGGCTCGGCAACGCGAACGCGAACTTGCCGGCTTTCGCGGTGCTGATCACGCAGGGCATCGGCAACATGCAGGCGCTCTCGGCGCGCTTTTGGGGCAGCGGTTTTTTGCCCAGCGAGCACCAAGGTTGCAAGTTCCGCAGTGGCGCCGACACGGTGCTGTTCCTGCGCGACCCCCAAGGCGTGCGCCGCCAAGACCGGCGATCGGTGCTGGACCTGATCGGCAAATTGGCCGGCGAAGAACACGCGCGCACGCTCGATCCGGAGATCCATGCGCGACTGGCCCAATACGAAATGGCGTATCGCATGCAAATGAGCGTGCCGGAGCTGACTGATTTCTCCGACGAGGATGCACGCACGTTGGAGCTGTACGGGCCGGAGGTGAACAAGCCCGGCAGCTTCGCGGCCAATTGCCTCCTGGCGCGCCGCTTGACCGAGCGCGGTGTGCGCTTCATTCAGCTGTACATGCGCGGATGGGACGCGCACAACAACTTGCCCGAGGAAATTCGGGCCCAATGCAAGGCCGTCGACCAGCCTCAGGCGGCCTTGATCGTCGACTTGGAGCGGCGGGGACTATTGGACGACACGCTGGTGCTGTGGGGCAGCGAGTTCGGCCGCACGGTGTACAGCCAAGGCACGTTGACCCAGACCAACTACGGCCGCGATCACCATCCGCGCTGCTTCACGATTTGGATGGCGGGCGGCGGCATCGCGCCCGGCATCGCCTTGGGTAAGACCGACGATTTCTCCTACAACGTGATCGAACGCCCGGTGGACGTGCACGACTTGCACGCCACGTTGCTGCACCTCTTGGGCATCGACCACGAGCGCTTGACGTGGCGCCACCAGGGCCGCGATTTCCGTTTGACGGACGTGTCTGGACGCGTGGTCAACGAGCTACTCGCCTAGGTTGCAAGCGTGCTCCTCGGTCATTTCCATCCGCTGGTCATTCACCTGCCGATCGGTCTGTTGATCGGTGTCGCCTGGCTCGAAGTCATCCGGCCCCGCGCGCGCGGCGATGCGCGCGGCGCACACGGCGCGCTGCTGCAGTTGGCCGCTGCTGGCGCACTAGCGGCAGTCGCCACGGGTTGGCGCCTAGGGCTCGAGGATGGACGAACCGGAGATACGTTTCGTTGCCACCGCGCGCTGGGCTTTGCCACGCTGGCGCTCACGGTGCTGACATGGATTGCCCACAAGCAGAGCCGCGGCGCGACGCACGCAGGCTGGCTTGGGGCCTACCGGTGGCTGCTTGCCGTCTCGCTGGCGTGCATGGGCTACGGCGCGCACTTGGGAGGGACGTTGACGCACGGGCCGGGATACCTGGCCGAGGCGCTGGGCTGGGCGAAGCAGTCCAGTCCCAGGAACTTGCAGGCTCCCAAGGCCGCAGTGCTTCCGGATGCACCGACTGAACCGTCGACGTACGCGGCCGCTGTAGCGCCGATTCTCGCGGCGCGCTGCGCGAGCTGCCACGGTGAAAAGCGCCAAAAGGGTGATCTAGCTCTTCACAGCATGGAAGCGCTGATCGCCGGCGGCGAATCCGGACCCGTGATCGTGCCGTCGGACGCCAAAGCCAGCGCGCTGATCGGTCGCATGCGCCTAGCCCTGGATGACGACGATCACATGCCGCCCAAGGACAAGCCCCAGCCGACCGAGCAAGAAATCGAACTGCTCGAGCGCTGGATCCAAGCCGGCGCCCCTTTCACCGGCCAAGTGTCCGGGATCGAGCCGTTGCCGCTGCCCAAGGAATCAAGCCCCGACCCAGTGGGCGCCGCGACGACGGAGAAACAAGGACCAAGCGCGGAACTCCTGGCGCGCCTGGCGCGTGATCTGGTGCATGCCCAAGCCCCGGCCGACGAGCCCGGCGCCTGGTGGCTCGATTTTTCTGCGGTCGCCGCGAGCGCGACCGATCGCGAGCTGGGCGCATGGCTGGATTCCATGCGCGCCTTCGTAGTCGAAGTCAATCTCTCGCGCTCCCAAGCCGGTCCCCTGGCCTTGGAGGCCTGCCGCCAAGCGCCGCTCCTCTTGCGCCTGGATTTGCGAGCCGCTCCGAGCGCAGTGCCCCATCTCGCACTGCTCGCCGGTCACCCCGCGCTGGAGGAATTGAACCTGGCGCGCACCGGCGCGGGGGACGCGGCGCTGGTGCTGCTGCTTTCTCTCCCGCGCCTCGAGCGCGCGATCCTCTGGGAAGCGGGGCTGACCAAAGAGGGCCTCGAGCAACTGCGCGCAGAGCGACCCGAACTGACCATCGTGACCGGCGACGAAGCGCCGGCGGCGGCCTTGGAGTCGGAAGGCGAGATCGCACTCAGCGGTGACGCACCGGTCCTATCCGCCGGCGCTGCACAGAGAAGTGACCTGTCCCCGATCAACAAGCTGTGCCCCGTGTCCGGGCAGCCAATCGACGCGCGCTACGTGATCGTGAGCGAGGGTCGGGCCATCGGCTTTTGCTGCGAAAAATGTCCCGCGAGCTACTGGGCAGATCCCGCCGCCTACGCCGACAAGTTGCCCTAGCCGTAGTCGTCTGAGTCCAAACGTTTCAGCGCACGGACATCGTGCTCGCCGTGTTTGGCCTCAGCCGCGGAAAGGAACTCGCTAAGGCGTGTGTCTACGCACTAGTGCTCGCCCGCCATGCGACGTTCGCGGGATCGCGCGGATCCGCCTAGCCAGGATATTCAGGAGGCGTACCTTCCTCATCACTCAAGCCCAAAGCGCCTCATGCGAGCCATCACGCTGGTTCTTTCCCTTTCGATCCCCGTTTTCATGTGCGCCTGCGCATCCACGGCCACGGGTTCCGGCCAAGCGGCGGCCGGCGCCAGCCACCATTCCTGGTCCGAAGTGCTGCCCGATCCCATCAGCGCTGGCACGACCTTTGAGAGTCCAGTCATCGAGACCAGCCTCGAAGCGCACGCCGTCCAGCAGAACTTCCCCAGCGATTCGATCTTTGGAGGTGGCCATTTCAACGTGTATGCCCTGCAAGGCCGCTACGCAATCAACGATCAAGTGGCCATCATCGCCACCAAGGATGGCTACATCGACGTGAACCCCAAGCTGGGGGATGACGAGCACGGCTGGGCCGACATCGCCTTGGGTTTCAAAGCTCGCGTTTTCGAAGACCGTGAGAAGGGCTTCATTGTCACCCCTGGTTTCATCGTCGAAACCGACGTCGGCAACGGCGAAGTCTTCCAAGGCAACGGCGACGGGCTCTTGCGCCCGTTCGTCACCGCGGGATGGGATCGAGGCCAGCTCAATTGGATCGGTAGCCTGGGCTACAACCACCCGCTCGACAGGGACGAGGAGAGTTCCTCACTCGACTACCACGCACACGTCAGCTACGAAATCGCGCCCGAATTCCTCGCACTCGCCGAGCTGCATGGAATCACGTATACGTCGGACGGCGATGCGCTGCCGGTAGACTTCGAAGGCGGCGATCTGATCAACTTGGGAGCCAACGACGTTGCCGGCAACAGTGTCTTCTCGGGAGCGGTCGGCCTGGCCTACAAGCTGAGTCCGCGCTACCAGCTCGGGGTGACCTACGAGCAACCGATCGGCGGACGTGAAGACTTGCTCGACGATCGCATCTGGGTGGCGCTGCTCATGCGCCTATAGATACGCGCAGCGCGTTCCCAGGAATTACCCGGTCACGGCCAACAGTTCGACTTCCAGAATCAGTGTTGCACCCGGCGGCACCAGGTCGTCGAGGCCCTTGGCGCCGAAGGCTTGGTCAGGCGGCACCTGCAACTTGCGTTTGCCGCCCTCGCGCATGCCAATCACGCCCTCTTCCAGGCCCGGCAGGCTTTGTCCGGAACCGATTTGGAAGCGATCGGGAGTGCCGCGCGCGTAGCTGGAATCGAACGGCGGCGAACCTTCGACCGCCGCGACTACGTTCACTTCCACCGTCGAGCCCGCAAGCGCTGCCTTCCCCGTGCCTTGGGATAGGTCCCACACACGCGTTCCACCAGGAGTCACGAAAGTATCGGGTTCGGGCAGCTTGGCCGGGCGCGATCCGAACATCGAGCAACTGGCCAGCACGCCAAGCACGGCGGCGGCGCACGCAGAGAGAATCCTTTGGCGGGTGTCGCGTTGCATTCGAAAGCTCCCGAGTTTCAAGCTGTTTGCCTGCGCTGGAACGAACCTAGGAATGGGACAAGACCGCGGCGATGCAGGCCACGTTGGCGATGTCTTGCGCGCTGCAACCGCGCGAGAGATCCATGAACGGTTGCGCCAGGCCCTGCACCAGCGGGCCCAGGGCTTGGGCGCCGGCCAGGCGCTCGGTGAGCTTGTAGGCGATGTTGCCCGAGTCGAGGTCGGGGAACACGAGCACATTGGCGCGCCCGGCTAGGGCTGACTTGGGCGCCTTCTTCTCGGCCACTTCTGGCACGAGGGCGGCGTCCGCCTGCAATTCGCCGTCGCTGGTCAAGAGCGGCGCGCGTTGGCGCAACAGTTCCGTTGCGCGCTGGATTTTTTCGACCCGCGGGTGGCTGGCGGATCCCTTGGTGGAGAAGGAAAGCAACGCGACGCGCGGGCTCTCGCCGACCAATTTGCGATGGCTTTCGGCCGCGGCGATGGCGATGTCGACCAATTGCTCGGCCGTGGGATCGGGAACCACGCCGCAATCGGCGTAGGTCAACACCCGATCGGGAAACACCATCAAGAAGCACGAGGACAGCGTGCGTGTTCCCTGCGCGAGCCCGAGCACATGCAATCCCGCGCGCAAGACATCCGCGGTGGGGGAGAGCGATCCGCTGACGCCGGCGTGGCAGGCACCCGAGCGCACCAACATGGCTGCAAAGAAATTCGGATCACGGACGCGCTGGCTGGCTTCCTCAGGCGTCATGCCCTTGGCTTTGCGCAAATCCAAGAGTTGCGCGGCGAAGGCTGCCAATTGGGGATGCCCGGCGATGCGCTGCACTTCGACTCCCGGCGCGGGAGTACCCAGGCGTCCCGAGTCGACCAGCACCGGAATGCACAAACCCTGGGCGGCCAGGAGCGAAGCCGCCGCTTGCACGCGCGGATCGCTGGCTTCGGGGAGCACGACGCGGCGCTGCAAACGGCGCGCTTTTTCTTGCAGCTCCAGCAGGATCTTCACGCGACTCCTTTGGGCGCTGGCGTTAGGTCGAGCACGGCCTGCGGTACGTCGAGTTCCAGGCGCAACAGCGCTAGACCGTGCGTCTTGCCTTGCGCATCCGTGCGCAGCGAGGCGGAGCCGCCGCCTCCCAGGCTGTCGCTGAGGATGAAATTGAGCACGCCTAGGCTCTCCGCCTCGTAGCGCTTGACCGCGCCGCTGTTGATGCCGTGCATGTGCTCGGCGACGAGTTCGGTCGTCAACGTGCGCTGCAAGAAGTCGTAGGCCGCTTTGGAGCGCGCCATGACGCCGACGTTGGAGCCTTCGCCTTTGTCGCCGGAGCGGGCACTAGCAATGCGGGATAGAGCTACTCTGGGCATGCTCGAAGGGTCAAGAAAAGACGCTGACTTTGGTGTGGATGCGCTGCTTGTTCACCAAGGCCGGCCAGAAGCCGATGATTTCGCTGGCCTTGGGACGGCCACCGGCAAAGCCGGTGACGCCGGGCGGGCCGCTGGTCACCAAGGGCACGAGTTCGAACCCGAAGCGGTCGACCTTGTTCTCGTCTTGTCCCTTGACGCCCAGCCGCAAGACCACTTCGGCGGGATCGGCGTTGCCGGGGAGTGCGATTCCCGCATGGCACACGTTGGCGCCTAGGTATTCTTCGATGCGCTCCTCTGGCGCGAACTTGCAGCCGTCGTAGGCCAGCCGCTGCCAGACGATTTGAGCGCACAAGCGCGCTTTGGCCAGTGCATCGGGGCCGCTGATGGTCAATTGGCCCACGGCTTTGAAGCCGTCTTCGTAGGAGATCGAAACCTTGTAGGTGGGGGTGGGGGCCCAGCCCTTGCAGCCGCGCACGAGCACGCGGTCCTTGCCCGCTTGCTCCAAGCGCGCGCTGCTGAAATCGGCGCAACAATCGGGTCCCAAGTAGCGCATCGGATCGCCCATCTCGTAGACCAATTGGTGGCGCACGCTGTCGACCGTCACCATGCCGCCGGTACCTTCGTGCTTGGTGATGGTGAACTCGCCGCCGGCCTGCATTTCGATCAGCGGATAGCCGAGCATGGCCATGTTGGGCACCTCGCGCCAATCGGTGTAGTTCCCGCCCGTGCACTGGGCTCCGCACTCGACGATGTGGCCGGCGATGGTGCCCGCCGCGAGCAAGTCGTATTGCTCGGGCTTCCAGCCGAATTCGTGGATCATGGGGCCGAGCACCAGACCAGGGTCGGTGCCTCGACCCGTGATCACGATGTGAGCGCCTTGCGACAGGGCTTCCGCGATCGGAAAGGCGCCCAGGTACACGTTGGCGCTCGAGACCCGCGGGCGCACCGATGCCAGCAGCGCGCCCGTGTCCATGTTGCGCAGTTCCTCACCGGACGAAAGCAGCTCGTCGAGCCGGCCAAAGATGTCGTCGCCCTCGACGACCGCGACTTTGCAGCCCTGGATCCCTTGGCGGCGCAGGGAAGCCAGCACGGCATCCTTGCAAGCCATCGGATTGACTCCGCCGGCGTTGGCCACGACGCGCACGTTCTTGGCCACGATTTGTCCGGCGAGCCGGTCGATCATGCGCACGAAATCCGTGGCGTAGCCTGCATCCGCGCGCCGGGCGCGCTGCTTTTGCAGGATCGACATGGTGACCTCAGCCAAGTAATCCAGCGTCAGGTAGTCCAGCGGACCCTCGGCCAAGAGGCGCACGGGACCCAGCATCGAATCGCCCCAAAACCCTTGCCCATTGGCGATGGTGACGTGCTGCTTGGTGCTTTGGGCCGCTGTTTTCATGTTGGGTACGGGGCAGAGTCTACGGCCTTTGCGTCTTGGGGCAATGCCGCAGTCGGCGGCTGCGCCTAGGGCCAGTTCCGGTCTTTCCGGTGCAGCGCAAAACGGCCTGGTTGCCTACACTTCCCGCCGCGCACATGACTAGGGAAGCTTTCGTGCTCGTGACAGGCTTCGGCCCCTACGAAGAGGTCTTGGACAACCCTTCGCGCGCGCTGGCTAGGGAACTCGAACTCAGGCCGCCGCCGGGAGTGCGCGTCGCCGGTCGCGAATTGCCGGTGAGCTTTTCGGCCGCCCCGCGCGCAATCGAGCGCGTCTTAAGCGAGCTGGAGCGCGAGCCCACGACGCTGCTAGGTCTTGGAATGCAGCGCAAGCCCTGGTTTCGTTTGGAGC